>JAYUFA010000204.1:0-2164 GCA_043738925.1 Actinomycetota bacterium | reverse complement strand
CGGGGCCGCAGAGGAACGCAATGACTGAAGCAACCTCATCAGGTGACTGATAGCGGCCCATCGGAACCATAGCTTTCATCCAGTCGTCGGGGGTCCGGCCGTCAGCCGCGGCGTTGCGCGCGAGGCCGGGGTTCATGGGCCCGTCACCGGCATCGACGCACAGTGGATGCACCATGTTCACGCGAATTGCGTACGGGGCCAGTTCCTTGGCGAAGAGCTTCGTCATGGCCTCGGCACCGGCCTTCGCCGCACTGAAAACCGACGGCCCTGAGCCAAGCTGAACAGCGGCGAACGACCCGAGGTTGACGATGGCTCCCCCGTTGTCCTGTTGCATCATCTGACGCGCCGCGGCGCGGTTGAGCACGAACACGCTGCGCAGGTTGCGCTCGATCGTGATGTCGAAATCGTCGTCGGCGATCTCCATCAGTGGAAGATCACGCTCGGGAGATGTGCCTCCGCCCAGGTGACAGCAGATATCGAGCCGACCGAACTCCATCACCGTACGGCGAATCGCGCGCTCGACCGAGGCGACGTCGGCTGCGTCGAGGTCGACAGCGATGCAGCGGTGGCCCGCCACCGTGAGCTCATCGACGAGCCCTTGCAGGGCTTCGGCGCGTACCACCGTGGTGTCGTGGGCGGGCGTGTCGTCGCCGGCAGCGGCCAGCTTGTCGGCACACACCACTGCGGCGCCGCGCGACGCAAGAGCACGCGCCGTGGCCGCGCCGATGAACGGCGGACGAATAGCTCCCGCGACCAATGCCACCTTGCCGTCGAGCTCACCCATCCGTGCCCACTCCGAACTGTCCCCTCCGAATCCCGTCCTTCGAAATCCACTACCTTCCTACCATGCGCTATCGCACGCTTGGCCGAACCGGAATCACCGTGAGTGAGCTGTGCCTCGGCGCCATGATGTATGGCGCGATGGGGAACGCCGATCACGACGATTGTGTTCGCCAGATCCATCACGGCCTCGCGAACGGCATCAACTTCATCGACACCGCCGACGTGTACTCGGCTGGCGAGAGCGAGATCATCGTCGGCAAGGCATTGCGCGGCCGCCGCGACGATGTTGTGCTTGCCACGAAGTTCTTTTCACCGATGGACAACGGTCTCAATCACCATGGCGGCTCACGGCGCTGGATCGAGCGTGAGGTTGAAGCCAGCCTCCGCCGTCTCGAGACCGATCACATCGACTTGTACCAATGCCACAGGTTCCCGCAGAACATGGCTTTTGAGGAGACGCTTTCCGCGCTCACCGATCTGCAACGCAAGGGCAAGATTCGTAGCTTCGGATCGTCGGCGTTTCCGGCCGATCGCATTGTCGAGGCGCATTGGACATCCGAGACGATGGCACTGGGTCGCCTTCGCTGCGAACAACTCTCCTATTCGATCCTCGCTCGCGAAGCCGAGAAGTATGTGATGCCAGCCTGTCAGCGATACGGCATGGGCGTCATCGCGTACTCGCCGCTGGGCGGTGGCTTGTTGTCAGGCAAGTACCGCGACAAGACCGACTTCTCGCCCGACACGCGCGTCGTTCGCTTCGCGTCACGCTGGGGTGGCTTCGATCCCGACGCCGCAGTCAACCAGCATCGCCTGGAAGTGGCGCGCCAGGTGCAGGTACTCGCAGCCGACCTCGGCGTGTCGTCTGCGACCTTGGCGGTGGCGTGGACCCTCGAACATCCCGCGATCACCTCGTCGATCATCGGCCCGCGCACGTTCGAACAACTCGATTCGCTGCTCGGCGCGGTTGACGTGCAATTGCCGTCCGAGGTTCTCGACGCGATCGATCAGATCGTGCCGCCCGGCACCAAGGTGAGCCAGATCGACCCATCCAGCGATCCGATGTCGCTCCAACCGGCATTGCGTCGCCGCCGTTGACGATACGCGTGCGCCGCCGCGCGCCATTGCTCGCCGCGCTCGCCGTCATCGTTTCGTGCGGCGGCCACGGCGCGGCGACATCGCCAACCACGATTGCGTCGACGACCTCACTCCCTCATGTGGCTCTCGGCGTGCCAGCCCAGCAATGGCACGCCACGGTCATCGCCACAGTTGCGCATGACCCCGCCTTGTTCACCGAAGGCCTCGAACTCGACGCCAACGTGCGCTACGAGTCGAGCGGACTGTATGGCAGCTCAGTCGTGCGCGCGATCGATCAGTCGACGGG
>JAYUFA010000203.1:0-2167 GCA_043738925.1 Actinomycetota bacterium | reverse complement strand
GTACCCGGCCGGGACATTGGTGACATCCGCGGACGCGTGAAGACCTCCGGGCATTGTGGAGTTTGCCGCTTCACAAACCAGGAGGTCTTCGGTGTCTCACCGTAACGCCCGTCTCACCGTTCATGGTCGCCGTCTGCTCGTGCGTCGAGTTCGCGATGAAGGTCAAGCCGTTGCTCACGTCGCCAAAGCAATGGGTGTGTCCCGCCAATGCGCGCACCGGTGGGTCGCACGTTTCGACGCCGAGGGAGACGCCGGACTCGAGGAACGGTCCTCACGTCCGCATTCGATGCCGACCCGGACCAGTGCCGAGGTTGAACAGCGGGTGCTCGATGCAAGGGTCGAGCACCGCAAAGGCCAGGACTGGCTCGGTGCCGAGCTCGGGTTAGCGGCGCGCACGGTCTCGCGGATCCTGCGCCGTCATGACGTGCCACTTTTGTGCGACTTGGACCCGTTGACCGGTGAGGTGATCCGGTCCTCGAAGGCCACCGCAGTCCGTTACGAGCGTGAACGCCCTGGTGAGCTGGTCCACATGGACGTCAAGAAGATCGGACGGATCCCCAACGGTGGCGGCTGGCGCGCCCTCGGCCGCGAAGCCGTCTCCAAGAGCCGGGATCGCACCGGGCGCATCGGCTACGACTACATCCACTCGGTCGTCGATGATCACAGCCGGCTCGCGTTCTCCGAAATCCTCGGCGATGAGCGCGCCAACACCACCGCCGACTTCTTCGCTCGCGCGATCGAGTTCTTCGCTGCGCATGGCGTCACGATCGAACGAGTCATGACCGACAACGCGTGGTCGTACCGGCGCAGCAACCGACTCCGCGAGTTGCTCCAGCGACACAAGATCACGCACAAGTTCATCAGGCCGCACTGTCCATGGCAGAACGGCAAAGTTGAACGCTTCAACCGCACCCTCGCTAGCGAATGGGCCTACCGGCAGGTGTTCACGAGCAACGAAGAACGAACCGAAGCATTCACACCGTGGCTCACGCGCTATAACACTCAACGACGCCACACCGCCCTACGCGGTCAACCACCCATCAGCCGGATCCCGTCACCAACCTGACGGCCGGGTACAACTAGCGCACGGGTGCGGGTGAGCGACCGCCGCATGCGAGTTCGTGCGGTCTGGCTTCTCCGTGGTCTCCGAAGGCGTGGTCGGTCCTTGGTTGCTCGACACATTCATCGCCGCCGCTCGGCACAAGGACCTCGACTACGTCGTCCGCCTCCCGCCGGTCGAGGTCTGCCAACAGCGCGTCGCCATCCGCCAAAGCCGTGGCTTCACCGACCAAGGAGGGACCCTCCACATGCACACCCAATTCGCAGGAAGTGATATCCCGGAACTTCATCTCATCCGCGACGCGGACAGCAGACCAGAGGCGATCGCGATGGCGATCGTGAGCGCCCAACTGCGAGGGGAGCTTCGACAAACCCGGCGTTGAGACCCTCCTGGCCCAGTAGTGGTTCAGGCAGGAGGCGCGAACAGCTCAAGGGCGATCCCGTCGGGATCGCGGAACGAGATACCGGAGCCATAGGACGCGTCCTTGATGCCGCCGTGGGCGATGCCGAGCTCGTCAAGGCGGAGGACCCACTTCTCCAGCTCGGCCCGATCAGCACAGCCGAAGGCAGCGTGATCGAGTCCGACGCGGTACTCGCTGAAGGCTTCGGCCGGCGCAGCCACGCCGTGCTGGTGCACGCCGAACAGCGTTCCACCGAGCAGAAACACCGTGTGATGCATGTCGGGGTCGGTGTCTTCGTCGAGCACAGGATCAGTGTCGAACAATGCGCTGTACCAGGGAACGCTGACCGACAGGTCGCGGACCGTCACCGCGATGTGGGCGAGGGGCGGGAAGGTTGGCATGGTGGAGCTCCTTTGCTTCGGCTGGGGCCGATACTAGAAGACGTGCCGCGGTCGGCGTGACGGCGCTCACAGCTGAGCGCTGGGCGTTCTTGTCGGAGGCCGTCGGCTGCGCCCAGTGCCGAGTCGGTGGAGACGCACCAGGAATCGGCCTGCGCGGTGTGGACGAGGCGAACGCATTGAAGCTGGCCGCACAGGCACTCCACTGCCTCGACGATCTCCACCTTTGGACGCCCGCGCGCCGCTCGAGCTGGTGCATCACATATGGGTTACCATATGTTCATGGCTCGACGTGAAGTGCTCGTTCAA
>JAYUFA010000202.1:0-2169 GCA_043738925.1 Actinomycetota bacterium | reverse complement strand
CGTGCCCTTGCTGCGCTGCGCGATGGCCACTGGGGTGACGCAGTCGTCGGCATGCGGATCAACGCCTGGGATTCGGCTCACACCGTGCGCGATCTGGTCGAAGTCGTCGCTCACGCAGGGGCGCGACTCGACACCGTGACATTGCCGAAGGTGCAACGCCCCGCAGAAGTGGTGGCGCTCGATCTCGTGCTCACCCAGCTCGAACGTGAGGCAGGCTTGCCCGCAGGGCACATCGGTATCGAGGCGCAAATCGAGACGGCGCGCGGCATGCTCGAGGTCGACGCGATCTGCGTGGCATCGCCTCGGCTCGAGTCGATCATCCTCGGTCCTGGTGACCTTGCCGCGTCGATGGAGATGCCGGTGCTGTCCGGTGGCGTGCAGATTCCCGAGTATCCCGGCGATCATTTCAACTATGTGTTCACGCGCCTCTTGTTGGCCGGCCGCGCTGCGGGCCTTCAGGTGATCGACGGGCCGTACTTCCGCGTGCGCGACACCGACGGTCTACGCGACTACACGCAACGCGTGCGCGTGCTCGGCTACGACGGGAAGTGGGCGTTGCATCCCGATCAGATCGCGGTCATCAACGAGCTGTTCTCGCCCACCGTCGAGCAGTTCGCGCATGCCTGTGCGTTACTCGACGCGTACGCGGCGTCAGTCGAGGGCGATGGCCGCGGCGCCGTCCTGTTCAACGGCGAGATGATCGACGAGGCATCGCGGAAGATGGCAATGAAGTTCGTCGCCCGCGGCGAACTCGCGGGCCTGCAACGACCGTAACCCTGGGCGTCTCGCTGTTCAGCGGGTCTCGACGAGGCGGCGGGCGATGACTTTGAGGCAGAGAGTTTCGTCGGCGCCTTCGAAGATCGACAGGACTCGTGCGTCGACGAAGTACCGGCTGACCGGGTACTCCTCGGCATAGCCCATGCCGCCGTGGATCTGGAGTGCCTCGCGCGTCACCCATTCGGCGGCGCGGCAGACGTAGGCCTTCACCATCGATGCTTCGAGCATCCCTTCGCCTCGCGACATCAGCTCGGACACGTGATAGGCGAACTGGCGGGCCGCGGTGATGAGGAGGGCCATGCGCCCGAGCTTCACCTTGGTGAGCTCGAAGTCGGCGATCGGGCGCCCGAACGCCACACGATCCTTCGCATAGGAACACGCAGCTTCATACGCGGCTTGCATGAGCCCGACAGCGCGCGCCGCTGTCTGTAGACGGCCGTTCTCGAAACCTTCCATCTGGAAGTAGAAACCACGTCCGATGCCGTCGTCTTCGCCGATGAGGTTGGCGTGGGCGACCCACCAGTTGTCGAACGCCAGCTCATAGGAGTGCATGCCGCGGTAGCCGATCGTGTCGATCGCGCGGCCCTGCATTTTGCCGCCGCCGGGCGCGCCGTGATCGTCGGCTGTTTGCGTGAACGCGAAACCGTGGCCGTCACCTCGCGGCTTCGGCACCACGAAACACGACAGACCCTTGTGGTTGGTGGTCGCCGAGTCGGTGCGGGCGAGCAGCATCAACACATCGGCGCGCGCCGCGAACGTGCACCAGGTCTTGGTGCCATTGATCAACCAACCGGCGCCATCGCGCGTGGCGCTCACGCGCACGCTGGCGACATCACTTCCATAGTCGGGTTCGGTGACCGCGACAGCGCACAACGTCTCGCCACTTGCGAGCGCTGGGAGCCACTTCTGCTTCTGTGCCGCAGTGCCGCCCCGCACGAGCGCGCGCGTCAAGATCTCCGGCCGCGTGATGAGCGATCCGCCGATGCCGAGCGACGCACGCGACAGCTCCTCGGTTGCGATCACCATCGCCAGGTAATCGTTGGCGGTGCCGTCCGCTCCGCCGCCGTACTCCTCGGGGATCGAGAGACCAAAACCGCCGAGCTCGGCGAGGCCGCTGA
This sequence comes from Actinomycetota bacterium, assembly GCA_043738925.1. Taxonomy (GTDB): domain Bacteria; phylum Actinomycetota; class Acidimicrobiia; order Acidimicrobiales; family WLNW01; genus WLNW01. The sequence continues at coordinate 274 of JAYUFA010000202.1, read as the reverse complement.
TGACCTGCTCGGGCACGTCCGCGTTCGTGCGATGCACATGCTCGGCCACCGGGAGAATCTTGTCGTTCGCGAACCGACGGAACGACGAGCGCACCAACTCAAAGAACGGGTCGAGATGGCGCGGACCGTCGACACCCGCGAGCGCCGCGACAAACGCCGGCGAGCGGTATGTGCGCACGAAATCGCGGGTGGCGTCGAGAGCGCCGCGACCAACACCCCACATGTCCTCACGGCCATCGATTCGCGTCCCGAGGTCATGCACGGCGTCGGCCAC
>JAYUFA010000201.1:0-5738 GCA_043738925.1 Actinomycetota bacterium | reverse complement strand
CGCCGTGACCGGAGTAGATTCCCATGACCAGGTACCGGCCCTCGGGCGCCAACAAGGCCATGCCCTCGGCGAATGCTTCCATCCGTCCGGCGCACTCGACCACGACGTCGGCGCCACGACCACCGGTCAGCTCGAACACCCGGCTGCGGCGCTCCTCGGTCGTCGTACCGGTCAGCGGAATCGTCTCACAAGCCCCGAGACGTGCCGCCGCGGCGAGCCGGTTCGCAGGGTCCCCGATCACGATGACCTGCGCAGCCAACGACAACCCGGCGAGCATCGTGGCCGCCAGTCCAACGGGTCCGCATCCCTGGACGACGACTGTCTGGCGGGCCCGTATCCCGCCGAGGCGGCTCATGCCACCGATCGCAGTCGGCATTGCACATCCAAACGCGATCACCGCTTCGGGATCGGCACCTTCGGGGAGCCGGTAGAACGCGTTGCCGACCGGCAGCGTGGGGAAGTCCTGATAGGCCGCAGGGTTGGGCACATCCGCGGGCGGTGGCCAGCCCACGCCGGAGGGCACGCCCGGCGTCGAACTCGACGGTGAGAAGTAGACGACGTCACCCACATGTACCGCAGTGCCGGCAGCGTCGCTGGACACACCCGCCCCGAGGGTCACGACCTCACCGATGCCCTCGTGTCCGAAGGTCACCGGCCACAGTGTCGCGGGAAGGTCACCGCCCAGACGGTGTGCGTCAGTCCCGCACACACCGGCAATCAGTGTCTTGACGAGCACCTCCCCCGGCCCGGGCGGCACAATCGCGTGCTCCTCGCACGTAAGGGGTCGACCCGGCCCGGCGAAGACCATTCGACGTCCCGTTTTCAAAGCCTTGCCCCCATCCTCATGCGGCATCACCAGGTTGCGGCAATCAGCCCAACTCGAGTGTCGACCCACCGCAAGGCCGCCCGAACCTGACCCGACATTAGACACGCGGAGCTCGTCCAGCGACCTCGCAGCGGTCACTCGATGTGGTTCGCTACGGTGCTGACGCCGCGTGCATCAACACGCGACGAGGAGGGGGTCGGCCGATGCCGCAGGAGCTGCTCAAGGATCGCGTTGCCATCGTCACCGGCGGTGGTCAAGGTTTAGGGCGCGGCATCGCACTTGCGTTGGCGACACAGGGCGCAATGGTCGCGTTGATGGGACGCACGCAAGCGGCACTCGATGACGCCCACGCCGAGATCGAATCGCGCGGTGGGCGCGCAATCACCGTACAAGGCGACGTGCGCAAGGCAGCCGATATCGAGCGATGCGTCGCGGGCACCGTGGAGCAGTTCGGCGGTCTCGACATCCTCGTGAACAACGCGCAGACCTATCGGCACGCGTTGCTGCTGGACGCGACCGACGACGACATGGAGTCGACGTGGAGCTCGGGCCCGCTCGCGACGTTTCGGTTCATGCGCGCCGCCTATCCGCATCTACGCGAACGCCGCGGAGTGATCGTAAATCTCGGCTCAGGTACACAGTTGATGCATGACGGCGCGTTCTACGGCGTCTACGTGGCAGCAAAGAACGCCATCAGCGCGTTGTCGCGCACTGCGGCAGTCGAATGGGGTAAGGACGGCATACGCGTGCTCGTCGTCATGCCCGCCGCGGAGACCGACGGCGTCAAGGCTTTTCGCGCTCGCGATCCCGAGCGCTATGCAGACATGGTCTCGCGTGTGCCTCTCGGCCGCTTCGGTGATTCGGAGCACGACGTCGGCCGCACTATCGCCTGGATGGTCAGCGACGAAGCGTCGTACATGACCGGTTGCACGATCATGCTCGACGGCGGCCAGATGCTCTTGCGGTAGCGACGCTAGAGGACGCGCTTTACCGGGGGCGCGTCGCCCACGAGGGTTGGGTGCAACGGCCTAGTCGCAATCCGGACCCGCTATCTGGGTTCGCGTGGCAGGCCGAGGACCGATTCGCCGATGATGTTGCGTTGGATTTGGCTCGAGCCGGCGAAGATGGTCACCGCGCGCCCAAACAGGAACGTTTGCTGCAGTCCGTCGGTACCGAACTCTGGATCCTCGCTCACGAGTGAGCTCGCGCCACGGACGCGCATCGCGAGCTCGCCGAAGCGTTGGAACCATTGCGACCAGTAGAGCTTCGAGATCGACATCGCCGCGCCGTTCGAAGTGTCGTCGAGCGCGGCGAGCGCGGCGAGCGCACGTTGCGCGGTGTAGCGCATGATTCGCACCTCACTCCACGAGCGCGCGATTTCGCCCCGGATCGCGGGATCGTCGATCGTGCCGTTACGGCGCGCGAGCTCGATCAGATCGTCGAGTTGCTGCGCAAACGACAGTTGCATCCCGAGCGAACCGACGCCGCGCTCGAACCCAAGCGTGCCCATAGCGACGCGCCACCCATTGCCGACACCGCCGACCACGAGGTCAGCTGCCGTGCGGGCTCGGTCGAGGAACACCTCGCTGAACTCCTCACCACCGGTGGCCTGGCGGATCGGGCGGGTCGTGAAGCCGGGTTGGTCCATCGCCACGAGGAGGTAGCTCAGCCCGTGGTGGCGTGTCGATGCCGGGTCGGTGCGTGCCAACAGAAAGCACCACTCGGCGACATGCGCGAGCGTGCACCACACCTTCTGCCCCTCGATCACCCACTCGCCGCCGTCGAGGTGGGCGCGCGTGCGCACCCCGGCAAGGTCCGATCCGGCGTCGGGTTCGCTGTAGCCCTGGCACCAGTGTTGCCTTGCCGCGACGATGCCGGGAACGAAGCGTTCTTGTTGCTCGGCGGTGCCGAACGCGAGGAGCGTCGGCCCGAGCAGCGTCGCGCCCACGTTGCCGAGCCGCGCGGGAGCGCGCGACGCAGCGAGTTCCTCGTGGAACGCGACCTGTTCATCGAGCGACGCCGTGCGGCCACCAAGGTGCACCGGATATCCGAGACCGACCCAGCCGCCCGACGCGAGCTCACGCTCCCACGCGAGCTGAACGTCGAGTGGCAGGTCCTCGCGGCCGATGCCGCCGAAGCCCTTCCAACGCGCGAACTCCCCCACGAGATGCTCACCCAACCATGTGCGCACCTCGTCGCGGAGCTCCTCGACCGGAGTCACGCGACGACCGCCTTCGCGAGCACTGCGGCACGCAACTCGTGCTTCACAACCTTGCCCGATGCGTTGCGCGGCAAAACGTCGGCGAGCTCGAGCTGCTCAGGAACCTTCTGGCGTGCGAGGCCGGCTGCTTTCGCGAACTCGCCGAGCTCGTCGAGCGTCACCTTTGCGCCCGACGCGCACACCACGACCGCGCAGCACCGCTCCCCCGTCACGTCGTCCGGCAGCCCGATCACCGCGACATCGGCGACGCCAGGATGGGTGAGGAGCACATGCTCGACCTCGAGCGCCGAGATGTTCTCGCCCCGGCGGATGATGATCTCCTTGATCCGACCGCTGATCGTCACGTTTCCGTTGGTATCGACATGGCCGAGGTCGCCGGTGCGGAACCAACCCTCAGCGTCGAACGCGTCCGCGTCGAGCCGGGCATCGAGGTAACCCAACAACACGTTCGGCCCTTTGACGCGCAGCTCACCTACGTCTCCGGGCCCGCACAAAGAGCCATCGAGCCCGACCACGCGTAACGTCGCTCCGTCGATCGGTCGACCCTCTGTCGTCGCGAGAACGTCATCGGAATCGTCGAGATCGCTGATCGTGGTGAACGGTGCCTCGGTGAGTCCATACACCGAGATGCACCCTCGCCCGCCGAGCTCGGCCTTGGCCGCCGCGTGCATCGTCGGTGGCTTCGGCGCCGCGCCCGCCAGGCAGAAGCGCAGTTGCGGGAAGAGCGCCACGTCGGGATTGCGTCGTTGATGCTCGAGGTAGAGCTGCACGATCGGCGTGCCACCCGCGCCGATCGTGATCGCGCTCTGCGCCAACAACGCGATGGTGTGCTCGCTGTCGAACACCTCGTGCAGCACCGCCGACGCGCCGGTCATCAGCTGTGCGAAGAACGTACCGACACCACCGACATGCGTAAACGGGAAGATGATGGGATACCGATCGCCCTGAGCGAGGCGCGTGCGATCCACGAAGCAACGCGGCCCCGCGGTGATCGAATCGTCGGTGTGACGGGCCCCCTTCGGTACACCGGTCGTACCGGAGCTGAAGAACACCCAACGATGCTCCCCGTCACGAGGCCGCGCGGCGTCAACGGGCGCGAGCACGTCGAGCGAGGCGGACTCAGGCAACGAGCGGTCACACACAACGATGGACGGCAACCCCGGTGCCTCAGCGCTGAGCGATTCCCACATCGCCCGATAGTCGACACCGCGCCACGTACTCGGACACACCACGACCTTCGGCGCCACCTGCGCGAGGGCAACGGCCAACTCGCGCTCACGCAAAATTGGCAACAACGGCACCTGCACCGCCCCGAGCCGCGACAACGCGGCAGTGAGGACGACCGACTCGTTCCACGTCGGCAGCTGCCAACACACACCATCGCCCACCCTGATGCCGGCGCCCGCCAAGGCTGCCGCAGTTCGTTCGGCCCGCACTGCGAGGTCGCCAAACGTCAACTCGCGCCCGGCGTCATCAGTCGCACAGACCACATCGGGTGTGCACGCCGCCCGTTCAACGACAAGGTCCCAGACCCACATCCGCGCCTCCGATCATTGACCCAGGTAGCGAAAAACATGTCTACACAAGTTCGCGAGTCGCGGCACCCTGGGGGCCGCGCTGGTCAGGGGCCGCGATCAGTGATCTGCTGTGGATCGCGGTCGTCCGAGTTGGGGCGTGTGTGTACGCCGTCGATGCGACGGGCGCTGGGGAGGCAACGGGTGGACTCGATCGAAGTGAACGCCTCCGATGCGACGCGCAGCTCAGAGGAGGAGTTCGAGCGAACGAACGCGGCGCGTGACGCGTCGATGGGTATTGGCATCGTTGATGATCCGTATCCTCGCTATCACGAGCTGCGGGCGCAATGTCCGGTGCACGCGGGCACGTTGACCGAGGCGTTCGATTTCGTCGGCACCGACGGTGCGTTGTTCCCCGAGCGTCGCCATGTATCGGTGACCGGCTATGAGCAGGTCGAGGCGGTACTGAAGGACACCGAGACGTTTTCGTCGGCGTGGTATGACCCGCAGTTGATTCCGTCGGTCGGGCGGTCGATCTTGCACATGGACCCACCCGAGCATCAGCGCCATCGTCTTGTGGTGCAGCCGGCGTTCTCTCTGCAGGAGATGCGGTGGTGGCAGGACGAGTACGTACGGCCGGCGTGCGACCTTTACATCGACCGTTTCGTGGATCGCGGCCGGTCCGATCTGTACAAGGACTTCTGTGTGAAGCTGCCGATCCACGTGATCGCCCTCGCGCTCGGCATGCCCACCGACGACCTACCGCGGTTCCACGCGAACGCAGTGAAGCTCACGAGCGGCGGTACCCGCCCCGAGGAAGCACCGGCCGCGGTGGCTGCGATCGAGGACGCTCTGCGGCCCCTCATCGCAGAGCGTCGCGTGCGTCCGGATCGCGATCTGATCAGCGTGATCGTCAGCGGCGAGGTGCGCGACGCCGACGGTGTCGCGCAGACGTTGACCGACGATGAGGTGCTCACGTTCTGCAAGCTCTTGCTGCCCGCGGGAGCGAACACCACCTATCGCTCGCTCGGTTTGTTGCTCACCACGCTCTATCGCCACCCCGCGCAGCTCGAACGCGTACGGGCCGATCGTTCGTTGATCCCGGCGTTCGTCGAGGAACTGGTACGGATCGAGCACTCGACGTCGTTGGTGGGGCGCATCTGTACCCGCGACACCG
>JAYUFA010000200.1:0-2172 GCA_043738925.1 Actinomycetota bacterium | reverse complement strand
CGCACGACGAGCCCACGTGCATCCAGCTCCACTCTCACCTCCATTGCGTCGATTGCGAGTCTCGCGTGTCCGCGCACTGCCGATCGCGCGCTAGCGTGCCCTCCTGACCGTGAATTGGGTCCCGTGAGGCCCGAACGGACAGGACGGTGCCGCGTGGCAGAACGAGAACGACGGTTGACGCCCCCTTTTGCGGGCGTTTTCGTCGCCCGCACCGAGGTGATGAGCGCCGCCGATCTGCAACGGGCCATTCGTCGGATCGCCCACGAGATCGTCGAGCGCAACCACGGCGTGGCTGATGTCGCGCTCGTCGGCCTGCAAACCGGCGGAGTACCGCTGACCGCACGCATCGCGAAAGCGCTTCATGACATCGAAAACGTTGAGGTCGCCACTGGCAGCCTTGACGTTGCACTTTACCGAGACGACATTGGCCTGCGGCCGGTGCTTCCCGAAGCGGTCACCGACATCGCCTTCGACGTCAGCGGTCGGGTGATAGTGCTCGTCGACGATGTTCTGTTCACCGGTCGCACCGTGCGCGCGGCACTCGACGCGCTTCACGCGTACGGCCGCCCACGAGCCGTGCAACTCGCGGTGATGGTCGACCGGGGCCATCGTGAGCTGCCGATTCGCCCTGACTTCGTTGGCAAGAACCTGCCGACACGTCGCGACGAGATGGTCAACGTCCACGCCGACGGCGTCGACCTCGGCGAACTGCACAAGGCCCCGCGGTGAAGCACCTGCTGTCCATCGACGACCTCGGCGGAGCATCCGGTATCGACGAAGTCCTTCGTGTCACCGATCGCTTCGTCGAAGTCAGTGCCCGCGACATTCCGCGGGTGCCCGCTCTGCGCGGCTACACGGTGGCGTGGTTGTTCTACGAGGATTCGACGCGGACGCGGTTGTCGTTCGAGACCGCCGCGAAGCGATTGTCGGCTGACTCGATGAACTTCAGTGTCAGCTCGTCGTCGGTCAACAAAGGTGAGTCGCTGCGCGACACGGTCGAGACGATCGCGGCGATGGGCGTTGACGCGATCGTGGTGCGCCACAAGAGCGCCGGCGTACCTTGGCAGATCTCGCGCTGGATCGACGCGTCCGTGATCAACGCGGGCGACGGATGGCACGAGCATCCGACTCAGGCGCTGCTCGACTGTTACACCATTCGTCATCACCTAGGTTCGCTGGCCGGCCGGCACATAGCGATCGTCGGCGACATCAAGCACAGTCGGGTCGCTCGGAGTGATGTCAAAGCCTTCACTGCGCTCGGCGCGATGGTCACGCTGGTCGCACCGCAAACCCTGCTACCACCGTCACTCGACGGATGGCCGGTGCAGGTGAGTCACGACCTCGACGCGGTGTTGCCGGCCATCGACGTTTGCTACCTGTTGCGCATGCAGAACGAGCGTATGACCGAGGCGCTTGTGCCCTCGATGCGCGAGTACTCCGCAATGTACGGACTGAACGCCGAGCGCGCCGCTCGCCTGATGAAAGGATCCATCATCATGCATCCCGGGCCGATGAACCGAGGGGTCGAGATCACGGCTGAGGTGGCCGGGCTCGACAACGCAGTCATCACCGAACAAGTGGCCAACGGCGTTGCTGTCCGTATGGCGGTGTTGTTCCTGTTGCTCGGTAGCGGCGTTGATGTGATCGGTGGATTGTCATGAGCGCGAACGGCGCGGCCAAGTCAGGCACCAAGGAACCCGTGAGCGGCACGCTCGTGATCCGCGGCGGCCGGGTCCTCGATGCCACCGGCGAGCGTATGGCCGACGTCTTGATCGACGGCGGCACCATCGTCGCGGTGGGTACCGACCTCACGGCGGATCGCACGCTCGACGCCGGTGGTTGCGTGGTCGCCCCGGGGTTGGTCGATCTGCATGTGCACTTACGCCAGCCCGGTCGCGAGGAGGCCGAGACCATCGAGACGGGTGCACGCGGCGCTGCACTCGGTGGGTTCACCGCAGTCGTGGCCATGCCGAACACCGAGCCCACCATGGATTGTGCGTCGGTCATCCGCGACGTGCTGGCGCTGTCGCGTGGCGTCGCGTGTGATGTGTTCCCGAGCGCGGCGATCACCGTTGGCCGCAAGGGCGAATCGCTCACGCCGATGGCCGAACTTGTGCAGCTCGGTGTTCGGATCTTCACCGACGACGGCGACGGCGTGCAGGACGATCGCCT
>JAYUFA010000199.1:0-2177 GCA_043738925.1 Actinomycetota bacterium | reverse complement strand
GATCACGGAAGCTGGCCATGGCGAAATCCTACTGAGTTAGTCGTCTATTCGCCCCATCAAACCGCACCGGGCCCGCCGACATTCCCTGACCCAGGACTCGTGCGGATAGGTGAAGCTTCGCGGCCGTGCCCTCGGTTACTCCCAGGACAACACGTAGCTCCGGGCAGCCGGATGAGCGAAGGCCAAGCGCGCTCCGTCGATATTCGTGAGCACGCCGCGTCGCACCAATTCGTCACGCATCTCGGTCAGTTGCGATACGCCATGGCCGAATCGAGTGGTGTCGCCGAGGCGGCGTGCGATCGCGTCGCTGTCGACAGGGTCATCGGCTTCGGCGACCGCGCGCACATATCGACGCGCCGCGGCCGCGAGTGCGAAGCGCGGCGCGAGCACATTCCGGGCGAGGCGATCGCGGGCCACCGGAACTCCGGCTGCCACATCGGCGGCGGTGATCGTGGGGCCGGCGGCCTCGTTCCACGCGGCGTGTGCGTAGAGCAACACAAGGGCCGGATACCCGGCAGCCAGCGCTACGACGGCATCGACCGCGTCGTCGTCGATCAACACCGCTTCGGTCGCGGTCTGGTCGCGCACGAGTGTGCGTGCATCAGCGGCGACCAACGGCGCGATGTCGAAAACGCGCCCGCCGAGACCAGCGCGAGTAGCGAGGTGACCAAGTGTCGGCGTGCCCGCGGCAACGATCGCGACCGGTTGGCCGTCGCGCATGGATTCAGTGAACGCTGCCAAGAGATCGACGATCTCCTCGGGCTGCGCTCGATGCAGATCGTCGATCACAAGAACGAGACCTCGACCAACAAGATCGCGTAGGTCGTCACCGACGCTCGCAATGAGGCGTCGAAGATCGCGGCCGAAGCTGCCACGTGGCGTATCGACCGCGGCCGCGGCAACTGCGCCCGGCAGGTCGTCGATCACGTGGGGGCAAAAGCCAGCGACTGCCTCGGCCGCGCTCCGTACGGCGGCCGCGCCCGGGCGACGCGCGGCAAACGAAGTGAGGGCCGCGGCAAACGCTCGGGCAACCGTGTCGCGCAGCGGCTCGTCGATGTTCGGTGTTGCAAACCCGACATACCAATCGCGCTCAAGGGCGAGCGATTCCACTCCTCGCACCACGACGCTCGTGCCGACACCGGAACGTCCACAGAAAACCAGCGGTGCTGCGCCAGCGCCGCTTGCCATCGCGTCGAGCAATTCGTTGATAGCGGCAACCTCGTCGTGGCGGCCAACGATCTCACTTGGTGCACGACCGTGGTGCACGAGGAAGGGGTTCTGTGCCTCGTCGATCTCGTCCTCCTAAGAACGCCTACCAAAAGGCGACAACGCCGCGGGTGAGGTCGGCTCGTACTCCCCGTTCAGCCTAGGGAGCATGAGCCGAGACGCGAGGCAAGGCGACACAAGGCGACCCGACAGCAGGACGCAACGCCGCGTGTTCACGGTGTCGAACCACGACGAGGAAAACCCGTCCTCAAGCCGGAGCGCCACACGTCGATACCCACGGCGTATCTCCCCGATGGAGGACTCTCCCGCATGTTCAGAAACCGGTCCTTCCGGACAAAGCTCGCCCTGGCTATCGCGCCACCCATGGTGGTGTTGATCGCGCTCGTCGCCACCGTTGTCCAGCCTCGACTCAACGCAGCGGCCGACGCGGCGCACAAGCGCGATCAGGCGGTGCTGGCGACCGCCAACATGCAGCTTGTCAACGAGCTGCAAACCGAACGCGACGCGACGATTCAGAAGATCGCTTCTCGTCCCGGCGTTGCGCTCGACTTCGAGGAATTGCGCGGCACGACGAACCAACGACGCATTGCGTTTCGCGTCGCGCTCAACAACTTCGGCGCACGCGACACTGACGAGCGCGCCGCCATCGCGTCGGCAGAACAAGCATTGAGTGCGCTCGAGACCCTGCGGACACAGATCGCAACCGGCACAGTCGGCCCGCTCCAGATTTACGAGGGCTATGAGACATTGATCTCGTTGCACCTCGGTATCAGCCAGGCAGTCGTTCGTGCTTCGAGCGATACCGATCTGTTGCGCCAGGCATCGGCCAACCTCAGCTACGTGCAATACAAGGATGCACTCGCGCGCACGAACTCCTACATCGGGTTACGAGTCGAATCGGGCACGTTGACACAGACCGACCTGTTGCAGATCAGCGCCGATCTGGCCGT
>JAYUFA010000198.1:0-5760 GCA_043738925.1 Actinomycetota bacterium | reverse complement strand
GGTGAAGCGTCGCGGGCGTGCCCTCGACATCTCGCCTGTTCCAGGCGAGATCAACGACGGTGTTGCTGGGTCGGATGCGCCTATCGGCGCATCCTCTGAGGACTCGGGGATCAGTGACGAGCTAGCGCGTCGATGGTCACCGACGCCCCCGCTCGATAGAACACCGCCGTGCCGGCTCCCGACACCGACCATTGCCCGGCGCCATCGCACAGCAACGCCGTACGTTCGTCGATGCCGACCACCACAAGATCGGGTCGAGCCAACTTGACCGTGCGATGGCGCTTGTCGGGTGACCATTGGTCGTAATGGGGAATCACGGTCAGGTCACGCAGCAAACCGAGCCCGACGGTGAACGCCCCGCCGCGATTGTCGACCATGTGGTCGCACAGCGCGGTTGCCGATTGCGCCGACGCGGCGAGTACCGCACCGGCCCGCCATGCATCGACGATGGCTTCCCATACCGGCGTACCAAGCAGCGCTGAGCGCAAGTGCTGCGACGATCCGTCGGCCAGGTAGATGAAGCTGGCCGCGCGAATGGCCGCGGCATGCGCCGAGTCGCGTGCGTCGCTGCGGGTGTAGACGGGCACCTCGTGCACGGTCGCGCCGAGCGTGGTGAACCAATTTCGTGCCCGTTCGATGAGCTTGGCGGGCGCTTCGAACGCGGCGGCGGTGCCAAGCACGGTCACGGTGGAGCCTGCCGACGCCGCGAGGAGGTCCGCGTCGAATGCGCACCCCTCGCGCCACTCGCTTCCCCCTACCAACGCCAGTGTGCCGACCATCGCGCTCCTCGCTCCTACGTGCGCCCACCGTACCGGCGTCGTTGGTACCCTGCGCCGGGTGCCGGTCGAACCACCCGCGACGCCGTGGATGTTTCCGCCCGTGTCGACCGCTGATGACAACGATCTCGTCGCCATCGGTGCCGACCTCGAGCCGGGAACCATCCTCGCGGCGTATCGCCATGGGTTGTTCCCGATGCCGATACGGCGGCGCGGGCCCGTCGGCTGGTGGTCACCCGACCCACGGGGTGTGCTGGAACTCGATGCTCTGCGCGTCACGCGTTCGATGCGGCAATCGGCGAAGCGGTATGAGATCCGCGTCGACACCGCGTTCGACGACGTGATCGAGGTTTGCGGTGATCCACAGCGGCCTCAAGGCTGGATCGACAAGCGGATCTTGGGGGCGTATCGACATCTGCACACCCTTGGGTGGGCGCACAGCGTCGAGGCCTGGGACCACGAGCGAGGTGAGCTTGTCGGTGGGCTCTATGGCATCGCCGTCGGCGCCTTCTTCGCGGGCGAGTCGATGTTTCATCGTGAGCGAGACGCTTCCAAGGTCGCACTCATGGCGCTGGTCGAGATTCTCCGCGGCGGCCAGGGTGCCGGCCACGCCCTGCTCGACGTGCAATGGCAAACCCCGCATCTGGCTTCATTGGGTGTGAGCGAGCTCGCGCGATCGACCTACGTTGGGCGCCTGCAACGGGCCATCGCCGCGCCCGGCCCTTGGGACGCCGGCCGGTGGAACGCGGGCGAGCACCGCTGACCGATCTCAAGGCGAGCACGTCACAAGCCGATGCCCTCCTCACAAGCACGCGTGCACCGACGTGGCATGACACGATGCAACGCCGACGCGTGTCGCTGCATTTCGTCGCGGGCGGCCAACGGGCCGAACGCCCCTTGATTTCGGAAATGATCGCGCCGATGGAGAACCGATGAATGACAAGCGAATGCTCCTCCCCCTTGGGCTGGGCGCAGTGGGAGCAGTGCTCGGAGTCCTCGCGCTCGCGCTGGGCGCGCCGGTGCTCGGCCTTGCGGCCGGGCTGCTCGCACTCGGCGTTGGCGCACTCGGCAGTCGAACGATCACCGCTCGCCCCTTCGCTGGCGACGCCGACCCTCAGCTGACCAGCCTCGAGACAGCGCTCGCGGCGCAGGTACAGGCGCGTATCGCCGCCGAGGACGCGGTGCGCAGCCTCGGCCATCAGCTCGCCAGCGCAGAGCGCGACGCCGCCAACCGGGCCCCCATTGTTGTTCCGGCCAAACGATCAGAGTCACTCACCGACGAGGCCACGGGGCTCTTCAGCGAGGACTACTTCCGAGTGGCCGTTGACGGCCGGATCGCCGCGGCGCGGCGCCATCTCCGACCTGTCGCCGTGGTGCTACTGGAGGTCATCGAAGGCCTACGCAGCAACGCCCCCCAAAGCGCGCAACCCATGATGGTGGCCGAGATGATCAACGCCACGTTGCGCGAAGCCGACACGGCATGTCGTCTCATCGACGGTCGCTTCGGCCTGGTGCTCGAAGACACTTCCGAGAACGGCGCAATTTGGACGGTTGAGCGCGTCCGCCGGTCCATCGCCGAGCTGCAACAGGGCCTCACCCTTCGAGCCGGGATCGCCTGCTATCCCGCCCATGCGTTCGGATCATCCGAATTGCTCCAACGGGCCGAAGAGGCGCTGGTCGCCGCACGCGACTGGAACCAGGATCGCATCGAAGTCGCAAACGTCGAGTAAGAGGAGGCGCCGATAGGCGCATCCGACCCGGCAACACGGTCGTTGATCTCGCCTGGAACAGGCGAGATGTCAGGGCTCGCCCCCGACGCCTCACCTATCCGCGCGAGTCCCAAGTCGTTTCGACGACTCGTCAGCGCGGTCGCCCACGGCGCAACGGCAATGGCGACGCCCACCAACGACCGCTGAAACGCCATGCCGGCGTGGTCCGCGGGCCTCGCCGCTCGGCGAGCAAGGGCTTGGGCCACAGGGCCTCGTAGGCCGCGACGATGGCCGCCGCCTCGGTGTCATCGGGTACCGGCGTCACCCGCAGCGCCGACGCACCATCGTGACCGACGATCACAGCGGCACATTCCCGTGCTTGCGCTTCGGCAGTTCCTCGCGCTTCGATTCGAGCAAGGCCAGACCGGCAACCAGCTTGATCCGCGTGTCCGCCGGATCGATCACGTCGTCGATGTAGCCGCGCTCGGCCGCGATGTACGGGTTTGCGTAGCGCTCGGTGTACTCGTCAACCAGCTCAGCGCGTCGCTTGACTGGATCGGCCGCCGCCTGGAGCTCGCGGCGATAGACGATCTCGACGGCACCTTGGGGGCCCATGACCGCGAGCTCGGCGGTCGGCCACGCAAACGACAGGTCGGAGCCGACCGACTTGGAGTCCATCACCACATACGCGCCGCCGTAGGCCTTCCGCGTGATGATCTGAATGCGCGGCACGGTGGCCTCGCAGTACGCGTAGAGCAGCTTGGCGCCGTGACGGATGATGCCGCCGTATTCCTGATCGACACCGGGCAAGAACCCGGGCACGTCGACGAAGGTCACGAGCGGCACGTTGAACGCGTCGCAGGTGCGCACGAAACGAGCCGCCTTTTCGGACGACTCGATGTCGAGCACGCCCGCAAGTACCAAGGGCTGATTGCCCACGATGCCGACCGGTCGACCGTCGATACGCGCGAACCCGCACACGATGGACTTGGCCCAGCTCGGGAAGTACTCGAAGAAGTCACCGTCGTCGACCACGGTGGAGATGACCGTCTTCATGTCGTACGGGATGTTCGGGCTCTCGGGCATGATGTCGTACAGCTCGGGGCAACGTCGCTGCGGGTCATCGGTTGGTTGGGCGCGTGGCGGCTGCTCGAGATTGTTCGACGGCAGGAAGCCGACGAGATAGCGCACGTCGTCGAGGCATGACTTCTCGTCCTCGCTTACGAACGTGGCGACGCCTGATTTCGACGCGTGCGACTTCGCACCACCGAGTTCTTCGAGCGTGACCTCTTCGCCGGTGACGGTCTTCACGACGTCGGGGCCGGTGATGAACATGTGCGAGGTCTCGCGCACCATGAAGATGAAGTCGGTCATGGCCGGGCTGTACACAGCGCCACCCGCGCACGGTCCGAGCACGACAGAGATCTGCGGGATGACACCCGAGGACTGCACGTTGCGGTAGAAGATGCCACCGTAGCTATCGAGCGACACCACGCCTTCTTGGATGCGTGCGCCGGCGCCGTCGTTGAGCCCGATCATGGGCGCCCCGACCGACAGCGCCAGGTCCATCACCTTGTGGATCTTCTCGGCGAACACCTCACCGAGCGCGCCGCCGAACACCGTGAAGTCCTGCGAGAACACGAACACCTTGCGTCCATCGATCGTTCCCCAACCGGTGACGACGCCATCGGTATAGGGCCGCTCCTCGATGCCGCTGTCGAGCGCGCGGTGGCGCGCCAGCATGTCGAGCTCGTGGAACGAGCCAGGGTCGAGCAGGTAGTCGAGCCGTTCGCGCGCGAGGAGCTTGCCCTTCTCGTGCTGGCGCTGAACCGCGCGATCGGGCCCCGCGTGGAGCGCTTCCTGCTTTCGCCGCTCGAGATCGTCGAGACGTTCCTTCATGGAGTGCTGCGCCATATCCGCAGCAGGGTAATTGAGGGCGATCCACCCACCAAAGGCGGGTACCTTGCGGCACCATGCGAACCATCCAGCGAGTGTGCGTGTTCTGTGGGTCTTCCGACGGCAACCGGCCAGGCGTGCACCGGCTCGCGGCCGACCTCGGCGCACTGCTCGCCACCCGCGGCATCGGCCTTGTGTACGGCGGCGCGAGCATCGGGATCATGGGTCGCATGGCAGACGCCGTGCTCGACGCCGGCGGCGAGGTGATCGGTGTCATCCCCGGCGGGCTGTTCAGCCGTGAGGTGCCGCACAACGGTCTGAGCGAGCTCCGGGTCGTCGACGGCATGCACGAACGCAAGGCCACGATGTACGCGCTGGCCGACGGATTCGTCGCCCTCCCGGGCGGTTACGGCACCCTCGACGAGCTGTTCGAGACCGCCACGTGGAACCAATTGCGCCTACACGAACCTCGCAAGCCCGTCACGTTGCTCGACGACGACGGCTTCTGGCTGCCGTTGTTCGCTCTGGTCGACTCGATGCTCGAGAGTGGCTACGTGAAACCGGCCGGCCGCCGACTGTTACAACACGCGAACACGCCAGATCTCGCACTTGAGCAGCTGGCTACCTACGAGTTTGACGGCTGAGGCCACGCTTGCGAAGCCCGCGTACAGTGAGCGGCCATGCGCCTGCCCGTGATGCCACCGGTCTTGCCGATGCTTGCCAAAGCCGTTGACGGCCTGCCGCCCGGCGACGTGATCTTCGAGCCCAAATGGGACGGCTTTCGCTGCATCGTCTTTCGCGACGGTGACGAGGTCGAGCTCGGATCGCGCAACGAGAAGCCCCTCACCCGATACTTCCCCGAGATTCTCGAACCGCTCCGCCGATCGCTCCCCAATCGATGCGTGGTCGACGGCGAGCTCGTCATTGCGCGCGATGGCCACCTCGATTTCGAGGCGTTGCAGCAACGCATCCACCCGGCCGCGTCACGGGTGAACAAACTGGCCGCCGAAACGCCGGTGTCTTTCGTTGCGTTCGATCTTTTGGCACTCGACGAACTCGATCTCACCCCCCTGGCGTTCGGTGAGCGCCGTCGCGCGCTCGAAGCGCTCGCGCCACGTTTCACGGCGTCGGTGCATTGCACGCCGGCCACGACAGACCGAGCGGTCGCGGCCGACTGGTTCCTCCGCTTCGAGGGCGCGGGTCTCGACGGAGTCATGGCCAAGCCGGTCAATCAGCCGTACACACAGGACAAGCGAGTGCAGTTCAAGGTGAAACACCAACGCACCGCCGATGTCGTCGTCGCCGGCTATCGCATGCACAAAGATGGCGCGGGCATCGGGTCGCTCCTGATTGGCTTGTTCGACGACCAGGGCAATCTC
>JAYUFA010000197.1:0-2179 GCA_043738925.1 Actinomycetota bacterium | reverse complement strand
GTCGCTGAGCGACTCGGGAACTGGCGTCGAAGGACGGGTCCCAGCACGGCTCTGCCGGTTGCGCTTAGCCTCGATCCACCGATTGGGTTGAGGTGCGTGAGCGTTCTTGCTGGTCGGGCCGCGACGGGGTTGGGTGCCGGCGTTGGGGCGTGTGTTGCCAGGCCGTTGGTTCTGGGTTCGATGAGTTGTCAGCGCGTGGGTGACGTCTGCGGCCGCGCCGGTCCGCCGGGGTTGGGTTCAGCAGATCGCAGGGAGCGTGCGGATCCGGTCGAGCGCTGCCGCGAACGTCGCGGCCCACGGCCAGTGTTTGGGGAGTCGTAGGACGTAGCGGCCGCTGCGGTTGACGAGCCGGCCGGGGAGCGAGACGAACTTCGTGCGGATGGTGCGCGCGACGGTGAGTTGGTCGTCGGGATGGAGACCGCCGAGGCGGACGGTCCAGCGGATGAGGTTGTGGGCGAGGACAGCACACGCGAGCCACGCAGCGTTCGCGAAGAACTTGCCCGAGGGGCAATGTTCGAGTCCGGCGCCTTCTTTGAGGTCGCGGATCGCGAGTTCGACGGTGGCGTGTTCGCGGTGGAACTGGTCGGCAACGACGGTCGAGGTGTGGAGGCTGGTGACGAACGCGTGGTAACGCCAGTCGGGCCAGAGTTCTGCTTGGTTCGGGTCGACGAGTCGGCTGCGACGCACGACGAGTCGGAGTTCGCGTTGTTGTCGATCGTGACGGCCGGTCACGTAGGTAGTCTCCGCGACTGCTGCTTCGCCGCTGTCGGGGTAACTGATGGGCGTCCATGCATCGTCGGCGATGCCAGCGATACACGCCCGCAAGGGCTTGCGCAGGGCGACGGTGATCGACCAGTCGACGCCCAACCGGTCGAGCAAGTCGATCAGCGCATAGGACCAGAACCCCGAATCGGTCCGGACAGTCAACGGGCCGGTCGCGCCTGCGCGGCGGACCCGGGCGATCAGTTCAGCCACGAATCGGGTCGCGCCACGCTGCGACGATCCTTTGCGGAGCCGGGCGTGGAGCACTTCGCCAGTGCCGGCGCGAGTCGCAAGCAACGGGTGGTAGCCGAGCGTGTGGGTGTAGCCGTAGGCGGCACCCTGTTTCTGTTTGCCGTGCACCGCGCAGACTGTCGAGTCGAGATCGATCGTCGTCGGTTCGTTGCCCGGTCCGGCGCCCGCCGACCAGGCTCGGCGGATCGTTTCACCGATCACCTTGTCGAGTTGACGGACATGCCCGAACGTGAACGACCGCAGGAACGTGCCGAGCGTCGAGGGTGCCATGACCCGGAACGGCAACACGCGTTGCGTCGCCCCGGCGCGCAACATCCCGGCATGATCAATGTGGGAGCCGCCCGCCATGATCGTCGCGACCAACGTCAAGACCTTGCGACCCGGACGGGCCCCACCGACTCGGCCGACCAGCCGGACCGACGCGTTGATCAACGACTCGAGACCGAGCCGGACCATGAGCGTCGCCGGCACGATCAGTCCCGCGTTCGCGACCAACGACTCGTCGTCGAAGGTCACGTCCAACCGGTCAATCGCGCGCGATACTCCACTCACAGGAAGTGCCTCCTCGAACTGTTGACCATGACGACTTCGACACCGTCATCGTCCCAGCTCAGGAGGCATTTCCCGTGGATACGCGAACCCGATCAGCGCACCTCATCGGTGGATCGAGGCTTAGCGCAACCGGCAAGTCTGTGTCGCTCGTGGATGCCTCAAATCGGACATGACTTTGACGCACAGTCAATCGTGTGGTGCTCGGGCTCGCGGATTGGTTGCGACGACGACAGGGACAGCGACAGTCTCGTCATCACGATCGAGCAGGATAAAACGCGATGGCACGATTCGAAACGTGCCCGCGACCTGCGTCACGCGACTGAGCGTGGCGGTTCTCGGTCCGCGATGAGTACCGCCGGTCTCGCGAACGCGCAGCTTGCGTGCCGTTCGCGGGCCCGGGAGCAGCGCGACACGGCACGATGTGAGTTCTGAACGCCGACGCGGTGCCGACCGGCCACGCGGCGTCGTTCCGGCCGGCTAACGCCTCAAGGACTTCATGGCATCGATCGCGTTCGCGAATCCAACGCGGCATCGCCTCTCGGTTTTGTGTCACGTATCGCCGGCGCCGCCGACCGCTCGAAGCTGCTCGTCACAGACGTTCGGCGCGCTCAGC
>JAYUFA010000196.1:0-2182 GCA_043738925.1 Actinomycetota bacterium | reverse complement strand
TGCCACCCGCGGAGCCTCGTACGAAACCCAAGGCGCTCAACTACGCGGTACAGCTGGCGAAGGGCGACATCGTCACGATCTACGACGCTGAGGATCGGCCCGATCCGCTGCAGCTTCGTACCGCCGCGGTGGCGCTCATGAACGGCGGACCTGACCTCGCGTGCGTGCAGGCGCAGCTCAACTATTTCAACCCTGAACAGAACACGCTCACGCGTTGGTTCACGCTCGAATACACCATGTGGTTCACGCAGTTCCTGCCTGGGCTCGTGCGCATCGGTGCACCGATTCCGCTCGGCGGTACATCGAACCATTTCCGCCGCGAAGCCGTGCTCGCGGTCGGTGGCTGGGATCCGTTCAATGTCACCGAGGACGCCGACCTCGGTCTTCGTTTGCACCGCATGGGCTACCGCATCGGCGTGCTCGACTCGATCACACTTGAGGAAGCGAACAGCGACGCCATCAACTGGGTCAAGCAACGTTCGCGTTGGTACAAGGGCTACCTCCAAACATGGCTCGTGAATCTGCGCCACCCGATTCGCACGACGCGCACACTCGGCCTCTTCGGGTTCATCGTGCTGAACCTCTTCATCGGCGGCACGCCCCTGCTGGCGATGTTGAATCCGATCTTCTGGTTCTTGTGTCTGATGTGGTTCACGTTGCAGCCGCAGTTCATTCGCGATCTGTTCCCCGTCGGGATCTTCTATCCAGCGATGGCGTGTTGGCTTGTCGGCAACTTCCTCTACCTCTACGCCTTCGTACTCACTGCGGTGAAGCGCAGTGACGTGAAGTTGGTCAAGGCCGCATTCGCGATTCCCGGTTACTACGTGTTGATGGCACTCGCCGCGTACAAGGCGTTCTTCCAATTGGTGTTCGCGCCGAGCTATTGGGAAAAGACCCAACACGGTCTCGGCACTCCGGCGATCGAACACCCGGGCGCTACGTCGATCGTCGCCCTCAGCGACCGCAACGCCGTGATCGATCTCACCGTCGAGCCGGCGGTGATCCGGTGACCGTCGACGAGTTCACCATTGACGAAGAAGCCGACAGCTTAGGAGCCCGACCAATGAGCGTCATCGACGATCCCTACGAGCTGATCGACGACACGCACGATGTCATCGACTTGCGTGAGTTCGACCCGGTCGAATCCGAGCCCGAGGTCATCGACATCACGGTGGTGATGCCGTGCCTCAACGAGCAAGAGAGTGTCGGCACGTGTGTCGCGTGGGCGCTCGAAGGCATCCGCAAGACAGGTCTGCGCGGTGAAGTTGTCATCAGCGACAACGGCTCCACCGACGACAGCGTCCGCATCGCGACCGAGGCCGGCGCACGCGTCGTGCATCAACCCAAGCGCGGCTACGGCAACGCCTACCTCAAGGGTTTCAGCGAAGCGCGCGGCCGCTACATCGTGATGGGTGATTCGGACGCCACGTACGACTTCCGCCATCTCGACACGCTGGTCGCCAAGCTCGAAGATGGTTACGACTACTGCCTGGGCTCGCGCTTCGCCGGCAAGATGGCGCCCGGCGCGATGCCGTGGACGCACAAGTACATCGGCAACCCGGTGCTCACGGGTGTGCTCAACCGATTCTTCGGGCTCAAGTCGAGCGACGCGCACAGCGGCATGCGCGCCTTCACACGCGAAGCGTTCGAGCGTATGGAATTGCGCTGCGAGGGCATGGAGTTCGCGTCCGAGATCGTGATCAAGGCAGCGCGCTGCAAGCTCAGCGTGGCTGAGGTGCCGATCGACTATGGCAAACGCGCGGGCGTGTCGAAGCTGAAGTCACTGCGTGATGGCTGGCGACATCTGCGCTTCATGTTGCTGTTGTGCCCGCAGTGGCTGTTCATCATCCCCGGCGCCGCGCTGCTTGTTCTCGGCATGGTCGGTCAGTCGGCGTTGCTCGTCACCGATATCAATGTCGCGGGCCATTCACTCGAAGTGCACTTCAGCATCTTGTTCGCGATGCTCACCTTGCTCGGCGCGCTCGCAGGCATGTTCGGCATCTTCTGTCGCGCGTTCGCTGCGAGTGTCGGGCTCGAACCGGCCAGTGGGATATCGAGATGGGCGAACGACCAGTTCAGCCTGGAGCGCGGCTTGCTCGCCAGCCTGCTGTT
Source organism: Actinomycetota bacterium (assembly GCA_043738925.1). Lineage (GTDB taxonomy): Bacteria > Actinomycetota > Acidimicrobiia > Acidimicrobiales > WLNW01 > WLNW01. The sequence continues at coordinate 70 of JAYUFA010000196.1, read as the reverse complement.
CATCGTGACGGGGGTCGCGTTCGACGTTTGGGTGCTCTACGACTGGATTGGCAACAACCTCGGCGAACTC
>JAYUFA010000195.1:0-2183 GCA_043738925.1 Actinomycetota bacterium | reverse complement strand
GCGGGGGCACCGCCAGCGTTGACCGTCGGCGCACCGGGCGCGGCGCGAAGCCACACCGTCGATCCGACGACGACGTGTCGCGCCGCGAATTCCGCCCTGGTCAGCGTGACGAGCACCGATGCTTCGTCGACTTGCACATCGATGCGCACCTCGAAGCCCACACGGGTGACACGCTCGATCACGCCAACGCGGCCTGCCTCGACCGCGACGGTGTGCAGCTCGAGATCGTGCGGCCGAATGAGCAGCCCATCGAGTGTCGTGACCGGACCAAGGAAGCTCATCACAAACGGATTGGCGGGGCGGTCGTAGAGATCGTCAGGCGAACCGATCTGTTCGATGCGACCGTCGCTGATGACGACGATCTCGTCGGCGACCTCGAGCGCTTCTTCCTGATCGTGCGTAACGAACACGGTCGTCACGTGTACCTCGTCGTGCAATCGCCGGAGCCAATCGCGCAGCTCCTTGCGCACCTTCGCGTCGAGCGCGCCGAACGGCTCGTCGAGCAGCAGTACCTTCGGCTCGATGGCCAGCGCTCGCGCGAGTGCCATGCGCTGGCGTTGACCACCTGAGAGCTGCGAGGGGAGACGATCGGCGAACGGGTCGAGGTGCACGAGCTTCAACAACTCGTGCACACGGGCCTGCACCTCGGCCTTCGGGCGCTTGCGGATCTCGAGCCCGAACGCGACGTTGCGCGCCACCGACAAATGTTTGAACGCCGCATAGTGCTGGAACACGAAGCCGACGTTGCGCTTCTGTGCGGGCAAATGGCTCGCCTCGTTGCCCTCGATCTCGATCGACCCCGCATCGGCGAACTCGAGGCCGGCGATGATCCGTAGGAGGGTGGACTTCCCACCGCCGCTCGGCCCAAGGAGCGCCGTGAGCTGCCCCGACGCGATGCTCAGCGACACGTCGTCGAGCGCGACGAAATCACCGAAGCGCTTCGTCACGTTGCGGACTTCGATACTCATGGCCTCACCTCTCGCTCCTCTGGCGCAACAGAGACACGATGACGATGCACACGATCGACGCGGACGCGAGAAGGAACGACAGCGCGTAGGCCGAGCTCTGCTGGAAGTTTTGGTAGCGCTGCTCGACCACCAGGGTCGCCGTCTGTGTACGGCCCACGATGTTGCCCGAAACGATCTTCACGGCGCCGAACTCGCCGAGCGATCGCGCCAGGCTCAGCACCACTCCGTAGACCACAGCCCAGCGGATCGATGGCAACGTGATGCGCCAGAAAGTCTGGCGGCCACTGGCACCGAGACTCTGGGCAGCTTGCTCCTGCTCGGTGCCGATCTCCTCGAGGACGGGCACCACCTCGCGCACGACAAGGGGCAACGACACGAAAACCGTGGCCATGACGATGGCCGGATTCGCGAAGAGCACCTTGATTCCGGCGTCCTGCAAGGTCGGACCGAACCAACCCGTACGACCGTTGTACACGAGTACCAGGGACAGCCCGACCACGATCGGCGACACCGACAGTGGCAGGTCGACGAAGGCGCTGAGTAGTCGTCGCCCCGGAAAGCGATAGCGGACGAGGAGGAGCGACATCCCAACACCGAACACCAGATTGACGATCACGGAGAACAGGGCCACCCAGATGGTGAGCCGGAGCGCGTGTGTGATATTCGGGTCGTTGAAAACCTTGCGCAGCGTCGTGAATCCATCGTCGAACGTGTTCTTCGCGACAAGCGACACCGGCCAGATGACGAGCAGCGTGACGTACACAACCGCGACGAAGCGAAACACCAGGGTGAGCCGCAAGCGACGCGCGTGCGGTGTGCTTCGCCGCTCAGCCACGCCGTACCGCAAGTCGTTGCGTCACATCGAGGAGCACGATCACCGACAACGACACGAGCAACAGCACCGTGGCCACCGCAGAGGCACCAGCAAGATTGTCATTCTCGATAAGCGTCAGAATGCGCACCGACGCTACTTCGGTGCGGTTGGCCAGGTTGCCTGACAACAAAACGAGCGAGCCGTACTCGCTCATGGCTCGGGCAAAAGACAGCGCGGCCCCCGCGCTGATCGCCGGTAGCAGCGACGGGAGGATGATGCGACGGAAGATCGTGAAACGACCTGCGCCCAGCGATGCGGCCGCTTCCTCTACGTCGGGGTCGAGCTCTTCGAGCACGGGCTGCACCGTGCGTACGACGAACGGCAGGGTGACGAACGCGAGC
>JAYUFA010000194.1:0-5772 GCA_043738925.1 Actinomycetota bacterium | reverse complement strand
GTGAGCTGTCGGCGCGCGTGACGCCGGCCGGGCCGCCCGAGATCGTAGAAGTAGGCGCAGCGTTCAACGTGTTGGCGCAACGGGTCGTTGATCTGCTGCATGCCGAGCGAGAAGACGTGGCCGATCTCGCACATCGCTTGCGTACGCCGCTCACTGCGCTGCGCCTCCAGATCGAGCAGGTGGACGACGCGGCAGTGCGCGCGCAGTTGGCGGAGAGCGCCGACGACTTGGGTCGGTCGCTCGACTCCGTGATTTTCCAGGCTCGTCGACGGAGCCGCGATGATCTTGCGCCGAGTTGCGATTTGCGCGTCATCGTGGCCGAGCGGGCTGCATTCTGGGGTGCCTTGGCGGAGGAGCAGCATCGCGACGCGTCGCTGGTGCTTCCTGATGGTGCGATGCTCGTCGCGCTCGCGACTGACGAGGTTGCCGCGGTGCTCGACGTCTTGCTGGAGAACGTGTTCGCCCACACGCCGGATGCAACTGCCTATTCGGTCGACGTTCGCACCGACGGTCGACGGGCGGTTCTGACCATCGCCGATGTCGGGCCGGGCTTCGCGCACGGTGATGTGGTCTCGCGCGGTGCGAGCGCAGGGTCAACCGGCCTCGGGCTCGACATTGCACGTCGCACGGTCATCGGGGCAGGAGGATCGTTCTCGGTGGCAAGGCCGGCCGACGGTGGCGCGCAAGTGCAGCTGACATTGCCGCTGGTCGATCAACGATCCTCGTAGCGAGCGCGCATCTCGTGCTTGAGAACTTTGCCGGTTGGGTTGCGTGGCAGCGCATCGACAACCTCAATGCGTTCGGGGACCTTGCGGAGCGATAGCCCGCTGTCCACGCAGTATTGCGAGAGTTCGTCAAGCGTCGGTGCTCGCTGATCGTGGCGTACGACGATTACTGCACACGCCAGCTCGCCGCGGTCGCGGTCGGGTAACGCGATCACCGCGACGTCGGCGATCGCGCGGTGGTGGTGCAGTAGGTCCTCGATCTCTTTCGCCGAGATGTTTTCGCCTTTGCGAATGATGATGTCCTTCAGGCGTCCCGTCACGGTGAGTACACCCCGCGCGTCGAGCGCTCCGAGATCGCCCGTGCGGTGAAACCCAAGCTCGTCAAACGCGTCGGCATTGAGGCTCGCGTCGAGGTAGCCCTTGAAGAGCATTGGACCGCGGACTCGTATCTCACCCTCGACGCCTGCGGCGCATGGCTCATTGTCGAAACCGACAATACGAATATCCGTGTCGTCGAGCGCGTAGCCGTCGCAGCGGAGAATGTCGTCGGGATCGTGGACGGATGCATGCGCAGCGGTTGGGCACTCGGTGAGGCCGTATCCAGTGGCCAGCGGCACGCCGAGTGTGTCGCGCACGTCGTCGTGAATGGTCGATGGTTTCGGCGCGCCTCCACCCAAGAGTGCACGCAGTGTCGGGAAGAGCCTGCGGTCGGGTTGGCGTCGTTGCTCTGCGACGTACGCGGCCCAAAAGACTGGACCCGCTCCGGCGGTGGTGACACCCTCGCGGGCGAGCATCGAGCAGGACTGCTCGGCGTTGAACGCCTCGACGAGGATGTGCGCGTAGCCGACCATCAGCGCACCCATCAGGAGTGCGATCCCTCCAATGTGGGTCACTGGGAACACCAAGGCATTGCGATCTTCAGCCCGAGCGTCGAAGCGAATGTTCATCCGGTGTGCGCACGCGGCGACCGTGTGATCGGTGTGCAATACGCCCTTCGGGTTCGCGGTGGTACCTGACGTGAAGAAGATCCAACGCACCGGATCGTTCGCAGTCGGCGCGAAACGCGGAAGGGAAACGGCATCGGCTTGCGGCAGCGTCGTCTCGACTGCAACGAGATCGATGGGTCGATCGAGCGTGCCGATGACGCGACCGGCCATTGCGGCGTAGTCGTATCCTCGCCAGACGATCGGGCATACGAACAGCGTGGCCATTGTCTGAGCGAGGATGAACGAGACTTCCTTGTCGCGCAGAATTGGTATGAGCGGCACCTGTACCACGCCAAGCCGCGCCAATGCGCCGGTCAAGATGAAAGCGTTCACCCCAGTCGGCAGCATCCACGCCACGCGGTGTCCTTCGCGAACACCCCGTTGGTACAAGTTCCCCGCGACGCGTTCGCAGTCGTCGCGATACGAGGAGAATGTCAAGCGGCGTCCGTTTGCGTCGACAGCGAGCAATGCGTCGGGCGTCGTTGCTGCACGCTCGTCGATCAATGTCCACAACGCGCGTTGGTCGATAGACGGGGACTGCGTCGGCTCCTCGGACATGCGGCGGAGGTTACTGTGACGATGAGGTCCGACAGAGGGTGGTGGCTCCATGACAGACGTGCGCCTACGCAACATCGGCGACCCGATGGATGCGCAGGACCTCATGCCGGCGCTGACACCGCACGCGGAGGTGGCGCTATTGGCCCGGGCTCTACATCGTGAAGGATACGACGATCACATCGCCGGCCATATCGCGTACATGCAGCCTGACGGCAGCTACCTCGTGAATCCTTTCGAGGTGCCGTGGGACGATGTGCGTACATCCGACATCATGCGCATCGATGACGATGGCAACGTGTTGGAGGGTGGCCGTTGGTCGGCGAGCCGTGCGCTGCGTATGCATCTTGCGCTGCATCGTCGACGGCCCGAGATGCTCGTGTCGGTACACAATCATCCGCGATACGCGACGATCTGGTCGGACCTGTTGCGCATTCCGCCGGTGTATGACCAAACGTCTGCGCTGCTCGACGACGAGATCGCTCTCTACGAGGAGTGGGGTGGCCTCGTCGGCGAATGGGAGAGCGCCGAGAAGGTGGCCGCCGCGATTGGTGACAAGCCGGCGGCTCTGCTGGCGCATCACGGCGTGTTCGTCGTGGGTCGCACCATTGCCGAGGCGTACATCCGCGCGATGGCGCTCGAGTGGCGTTGTCGCAATGCGTGGATGGTGGAGGCGATCGGCGGCGGCACGCCCATGCCGCGTGACCAGAGCGCCCAACTCGCGGATCGGATCAATCGCGTCGGCTACTACTCGCTATGGGAGGCGATGGTGCGCCGTGAAATCCGCCGCGATCCAGCGGTGCTCGACTGAGCTACGCTCAACAGGTGGCCATTGCACGCAAGTCATCGCAGCCGGTTGGCATCACGAACGAGTCCGGAGAGCCGCACATCGTCCTCGAGATTGCGGGTTTGAAGATCTCCGCCGCGCCGCCGAACAAGCCCGCAGTGATCGCCGCGCCGGACGACAACGCACCTCGCGTATAGCGGTCCCACGCGAGTTCAGTGTTCGGCGCCAAACCAACGCTGGTAGATGGCGGTGTAGGTGCCGTCGGCCCTGATGTCGAGCAGCGCACGGTTGATGCGCTCACGCAGCGGTGAGCCTGTAGGCAACGCGATGCCGTACGACTCGTGATTGAAGATCGGTCCGACGATCTGCTCGGTGCTACGGCCAAGCGTGAGCGTGTGACGGAGTAGCACGGGGGCGTCGTACACGATGGCGTCCGCCGCACCCGACGACAGCAACGGATACGCGGCTTCGATCTTGTCGACGCCTTGGTAGTTGATATTGATCGAGTCGAGGTAGCGCGACGATGTCGTGTTGGCAACAGTGACGACATGTTTGCCGATCAGGTCTCCTGGTCCGTTGATGTCCGACGAGATCTGATCCACCGTGAGTCGCGAGGTCACCGACGCCGTGAACATCGCGACGATGATCACGCCCACGAGGAGCCACACGATCGTGATCAGGCGACCGAACACGCGCGATGGCGCGCCGGTGCCGATGTCGCCTGCGAGAGCGGTGGCCGCAGCCAACCACACGCCGTGACCGACGCCTTTCACGTAGGTCTTGGGGATGTCGCCGTGTCGGCGCTGGTAAAGCCACACGAAATGTCCGGCGATGACGAGTGCGGCAAGCAGGCCCAGCGCGAAGTAGCCGAGTGTTGGCGTGAATACAGTGGAAACGAGTTGACGGAAGCCGCTGGTATGACCATTCGTGACCATGATCTGCAACCCGGCGTCGAATATTGGATAGCTGAAGTCGAGTTGGTCCTCGCGCTCCTTGGTCATCGAGATACCGGCGATGCCGACGTCGGCGTTGCCGGACTTCACCGTGTCGAGCAGCTGACCGACCGTCTCGTTCGCGACCCACTGGGTCCGTAGGTTGCTGCGCTTGGCGATCTCGTTCCACAGCTCGATCGAGAACCCGACCTCGCCCTGCGGCGTGCGGATGACAAAGGGATCGAGCGGTTTCGTAACGACGCGCACCGACGTCTCGGGAGCATCCTGCGCGTGTGCGCCTCCTGGCGCGAGACACACGATGACCGCGGCCAAGAGCACGATCTGGACGAGTCGTTTGGGCATCATCAACCTCGTGTCGAACCGAAAAATCAGAGTCCGCCAGACCTGCCGTGTAGGCGAGGGGACCCTACTCGTACGCGTTGGTGCGCGTCCTCGGCGGTGGGCGCGCCTAGCATCCGAGCATGGTGGCGATCGACACCGATCTGACCGTGAGCACCGAGCGACCGGTTGAGCAACATGACGGGCGCGATGGCATCGCGTCGCGCCTCGTGCAACTGGGTAGCCACGCCTCGAAGCGGTTCGCCGCGCGCGTGTTCGAACTTGCACTCTCGCCTGCTGACGCCTCAGTCGTGGGACTTGTTGCCTACGCGCCTGGGCTCAGCCAACGCGAAGTCGCGGATCGACTCGGTCTGCAACCGAGCCGCCTCGTCAGCCTCGTCGACGCACTCGAAGCCCGCGGCCTCATCGAGCGAACACGTAGCGTGTCCGACCGCCGGTTGTACGAGCTGCGCCTTACGCCCGACGGGCGCTCGCTGTATGCACGATTGGCCGTGGCGATCGATACTCATGAGCGCGATATCGCGGGAGCGCTGTCGCCAATCGAGTGTCATCAGTTGATGGCGTTGCTCGATCGCCTGTTGATCGCCGTCGACACATGAGCGCCGATACGGGGTCGATCCTGTTCCCGACGTCTCTCGGGTCGTGCGCGATCGCGTGGTCGTCGGTGGGCGTGACTGCGGTCGAGCTTCCAGGGGTTGACGACGCGGCAACCTTGTCGCGCATCGATCGACCGCGTGGTCACGCGATGCGTGGGCGGCCCGGCGTGGTTCCCGGTCCGATCGCGGCCGCCATCGAGCGCATCGTCGCGCTGCTGACGGGCACCGCGGATGACCTGCGGTCGGTGGCGCTGGACCTGCGGGGGATTGGTGCGTTCGAGCGGCGAGTTTACGAACAGGCGCGCCTCATTGCTCCTGGCGATACGTGCACGTACGGAGCTCTCGCATCTGTCCTCGGCCAACCGGGTGCGGCGCGAGCAGTTGGTGGCGCGCTCGGCCGGAACCCGTTTCCGATCGTCGTGCCGTGCCATCGCGTGCTTGCTGCGGGTGGTCGGGTCGGCGGGTTTTCCGGCGCAGGTGGCGTGGCGACGAAGCTCAAGATGCTCGCGATCGAAGGTGCAAGAGTGCCGGTGCTGATGACCCCCAGGCTCTTCGCGTAGCGGGCCGATCCGACAGCGGCCAGGACATGACGCGCCAGTTCTAACGTGTAGCATTAGTACGGCATCATTTTCCTCGACCCGGAGGCCTCATGGAGTTCGGCATTTTTCTCAACGGGTACATTCCCGGCCCGGCGGCGCACGTCAGTGAGCTTGAGCACAAGGAGCTGTTTCGCGAAGCCGAGTATGTGATCTTCGCCGACAAGCACAACTGGAAGTACGCCTGGTTCGGTGAGCATCACGCGTTGACGGAGTACAGCCACATGTCGGCCCC
>JAYUFA010000193.1:0-2187 GCA_043738925.1 Actinomycetota bacterium | reverse complement strand
GTAAGTGCTCGGCTCGGGTCGGCGCGCACCTTGACGGTCGCGATCCTGGCGAATGTCGCAGGGCTGTTGTTGCTCGCCGCGGCCACAAACTGGCCGCTGCTGGTTCTGGCGCTCGCGCTGCTCACCGTGGGTCAAGGCCTCGCCGTGCCGTCGATCACCACGATGGTGATCGAGCGCGCCGCGGTCGATCGACGCGGCGAAGCGCTCGGGTTCCAGCAGTCGGCAACGGCACTCGCGCGCGTCGCCGGGCCGGCGTTGGCCGGGGCGTTGTTCGACCACGCCGGCGTGCCGTGGCCCTATCTGGTCGGCGCGGCGCTGTTCGGCCTGGCGCTTGTGGTTTTGCTGCGCGCTCCGACCGACCAACATGAGGTTGGCAACGGAGTTACCATTGGGTAACTTATGGTCGAGGGCCTCATGCGGAGCCCGCGTGCGGTCGATGGTGACCCACGATCGACGTGAATAAAGGAGCGCCGGGTGACCGAGTTCTCGCTGCAGCCCAACGACGATCAACAGCAGATCCAAAAGTGGATCCACGAGTTCGCCGCCGACGTCGTGCGCCCTGCCGCGCACGAATGGGACGAGCGCGAGGAGTTCCCGTGGCCAATCGTGCGCGAGGCCGCGGCGATTGGTTTGTACTCATTCGATTTCACCGCCACCGCGTCGATGGATCCGAGCGGTTTGACCTATCCCATTGCTGCGGAGGAGCTTTTCTGGGGTGACGCCGGGATTGGTTTGTCGATCTTCGGCTCCGCGCTGGCCGCGGCGGGCATCGCCGGCAACGGTACGCCCGAGCAGGTGCTCGAGTGGGCGCCGCAGTGCTACGGCACCGCCGACGATGTGAAGCTCGGCGCTTTCTGCGTGAGCGAGCCTGACGCCGGCAGCGACGTGGCCTCCCTGCGCACTCGCGCCGTCTATGACGAAGCGACCGACGAGTGGGTGTTGAACGGCACGAAAGCTTGGATCACGAACGGCGGTATCGCCGACATCCACGTTGTGGTCGCGGCCGTTGATCCCGAGTTGCGAGGACGCGGGCAGGCGTCGTTCATCGTGCCGCCGGGTACCCGAGGTCTGGCGATGGGGCAGAAGTACAAGAAGCACGGCATCCGTGCGTCGCACACTGCCGAGGTTGTGCTCGACGAGGTGCGCGTGCCGGGCCGTTGCCTGCTCGGCGGCAAGGACAAGCTCGACGCGAAACTCGCCCGTGCCCACGAGGCAGGTCACTCCGGTCAGAAGCAGCCGGCGATGTCCACGTTCGAGGCGACGCGGCCGACGGTTGCAGCGCAAGCCGTCGGTATCGCTCGTGCCGCGTATGAATACGCACTCGACTACGCGAAGGAACGCAAGACGTTCGGCAAGCCGATCGCGATGCACCAGGGCGTCGCCTTCAAGCTCGCGGACATGGCGATGGAAATCGACGCCGCGCGCCTGCTCGTGTGGCGTGCCGCGTGGCAAGCGCACAACGGCGGGTTGTCGCGGGGCGAGGGCTCGATGAGCAAGCTCAAAGCGGGCGAGGTCGCGGTATGGGTGACCGAACAGGCGATCCAGATTCTCGGCGGCTACGGCTACACCCGGGAGTATCCCGTCGAGCGTTGGCACCGTGATGCGAAGATCTACACGATCTTCGAAGGCACCTCCGAGATCCAGCGGTTGGTCATCGCCAGGGCCCTGACCGGCTTGCGCGTGGAGTGACTATCTAGGCTGGTCAGATGCGGTTTTGTCCGTCTCGTGTCGCCTCGTCCGCGTGGTGCGTCAACAAGGGCAAACTATAGGGAAATACTTCCTGTCCCTACTTTTGTCCCTACTTTTCTGGCCTATCCTGGTCCTCGTGGCCAACATTCGCGAGAAGCGCCCGGGTCTGTGGGAGGTGCGCGTCTTCGCGGGTCGCGACGCGGCCGGCAAGCCCGTGCAGGTGTCGAAGTCGGTTCGCGGTTCGAAGAAGGACGCGCAGCGTCTCGCCGCGCAACTCACGCTGCGTCCCGCGCGCGGCGCGGGTCGCCGAACCGTGAGCGCACTGCTTGATGACTACGTGAAGCACCGCACACCGACGTGGTCGTTGCAAACGCGCACGACCTATCGCGGACGCGTCAGCGCGATCAACGAAGATCCGATCGCGTCGATCGCCGTCGCTCGCCTATCGGTGCGCGATGTCGACACGTGGGTGTTGCGCATGCGCCAAAACCGAGTCGG
>JAYUFA010000192.1:0-15489 GCA_043738925.1 Actinomycetota bacterium | reverse complement strand
ACGAGACGTTCTCGGTGCAAGGGTTCCGGCTCGGCATCGTGCCCGAGCAACCGGTGCCGATCCTGGTTGCGTCCCTCCGTGAGGGCATGTTGCGTCTTGCTGGGCGTGAGGCCGACGGCGCGATTGTGAACTGGCTATCGGCCGACGATGCACACCGCGTCGCGGGCATCGTCAACGCGCAAGGGCCGGGCAAGGAGATCGTGGCTCGCCTCTTCGTATGCCCCAACGCTGACAAGGAGCAAGTGCTGCCCGCCGCCAAGTTCGCGATGGCGGCATATCTCAACGTGCCGGTCTACCGCGCGTTTCACGAATGGTGTGGCCGAGGCGAGATGCTGGCCGAGCATTGGGCCGCGTGGGAAGCCGGCGACCGCAAAGCCGCGCTCACCAAGATTCCCGACAGCCTGGTCGACGATCTCATCATCAACGGAACACCTGCCGAGTGTCGCGCCCACATCGAGCGCTATGTCGACAACGGTGTCACCACGCCAGCCTTGCTCATCATGGGTTTCGGTGGCATCGATGTTCGCCAGGCGGCACGCGACCTCGCCCCGGGTTCCTAACGCCTGCGGGCGGCGCGCGAAAACGCCTCCTCGGCCTCGACCGCGTCGTACACGCCCAACGCGCACAGGCGCTCGCTCCAATGCGGATACAGCGTGCGCCAGTCGGGGCCGTAGCTGGGGAACAGATCGACGTCGTATCCACCGTCCCAACCGGCGCTGTATTGACCGGCGAAGTAGCGACGCAACACGTCGCTCTTGTCGGGATCATTCGTGTCGGCAGCGTGGCTGTGGGGCTCTTCACTGTGCGGCGGCTCATCGGCGACGAAGTCGACGCGCCACTGTCGGCGAATGGTGCCGCCGACGCTGGCGTGCAACAGATGCTCGTCCATCACGATGATGTCGCCTGGCATGGTCGTCACGGTCACGAAACGCGATTCGGCTTCGTCGTTCGCTCGCGTGCCGATCGCGGTGTCGCCAACGCCACGATGTGAGCCCGGCAGGACGCGCAACGCGCCGGTGTCCGCGGTGAGGGGCTCGAGGTATGCGAGAAAGCCAAGGCTGCGGATTGCGAGCTCGCTGTCGCGGTGCGATCCGGTCGCGTCGTGGTATTCGGTGCACTTCGCACGGCCGGGCAGCACCGCAGTCCCGAGAAGCATAGTTGCCGTCCGCGAACAGGTCTCGGACAGCGCGAGGCTCACTGGCGTGCGCCTACTCATCGCAGGAACGTAGCGAAATCGGTTCTCGACCGGACCGTTGTTGCGATGTGTCGCGTCGTGAAACGCCGCCCGCAGAACGTGGTCGAATTCGTCGCTGAGCAGCGCACTCTCGAAGACGTCGCGCAGGACAACGAAGCCGTCGTCTCCAAGCCGCGCGGTGGCGTCCACGTGAACAGGCTAGGTCGACCCGCCGTCGGCGAGCGCGGCCACGCGGCTGAATTCCCCCGCAACATCGTCCACGGTGACGTGCGCGTTGAGACCGCTCGGGTTGCCCATCACGTACACGAGTGTGTCTCCGAGGCGGATTGTCTGGAGGCCGAGTTGAGCCTTCTTGTCGACCGCGATGCGCCAACCTGTCACGCCGACCACGCACAAGACGCGTGGCGTGATCAACGCGCAGAGGTGAGCGATTCGTTCGGCGCCAGCGGTGTACTCGGCGCGATCGATTTCGTTCGCTCGGGCGGTTGCACGCTTGACGAGATCGGTCATGCCGACCCGATGCTCGTCGAGCGCGTGTTGCGGATCGCGGTCGACGCTCACCAAGCCACTCGCGAGCGCCGCGGGCCAGAAACGGTTGCCCGACCGCGCGAAGCCGACGCCGACATCGGCGGCATACGGACTCGGGTTGAGCCCGCACAACAGCACGCGCAGGTCTGGTCCCACGCGGTCGGGCAGGCTGTGCAATCGCTCGATGGTGTGATGGGTGCCTCGTGAGCTGATGAGCGCGAAACCGCCGCCCACGATCAAATCATTGGTGCCGATGCGGTCGACTGACGACGGCATGCGCACGGTCAGCCGAGTGCCGACCGACGTGCGATCGTGCGCCTCGGCAAGCGCGCGGGGGACCATCGCGACGCGGTGTTCGCGCAGGTCGAGGTGCACGGAGGTTCCTTTGTGGTCAGATGGGCCGATCGGCCCGACGGGCCCTATTTCAGCATCCGGTGCATCGCCGCGCCCGAACAGGGCTATCGTGCGCAGACGTCTTCGGACCTGGCGTGTGGGAAGGGTGCAGTGGCGATGACAGCGACGAAGGAAGCCCAGACCATCACTGAGGCCCTGGCGCTCATCGACCGCGGCCTGGCCGATGTGCAACGCCGCAACCTCATCACCAGCGACGAGGTATCGAACTTGTTACTCGACGTGCGGCTGCTGCTGTCCACGCTTGAACACGACGCCCTGAACTGACAACAGCGCTCTGAACAGAGAGCACGTCGGGCCTTGTGAGGAAGCGCGTATCCGCTGAACCTCTATGGCTGAAGATATGGGGCCAAGCCGAAGGGTGCGCGGCCCAAGGGCCAAACCCGGCGAGCGAGTGCGCCGAGCGCGACGCCGACCACGACGCCACCGACCACATCCGATGCGTGATGTATCCGCACGTGCACGCGGCTCAATGCGACAACGCCGGCGATGCCGTAGATCAGTGGCTTAGCTCGCGTGCCGTCGGACAACAATGCCGCAGCGACGAACGCTGCGCTCGCGTGTCCGCTCGGGAAGCTGCTCGTCTTCGGTTGGCGTAAGCGGTGGGGTCGTTCGGCCTCGACCGTGGGTCGTGATCGGCGAAACAGCGACTTCACGCCACCGTTGACTACGGCGGACTCAAGGCCCATGCAGGCGCTGATGCGCACCGCGCGCTCGACGCCGTCGCGCAGCAGCACGCCTTGGGAGGCGCCCAGAAGGTGCCAGAGCAAGCTCCAGTCTCCCAGCTCGGAGGCCGTGTAGAACATGCGGTCGGCGACGGCGTTGCCCCGCAGATGATCGAACAACGCGTCGACGCGCGTGTCGAAACGCGTAACGATGGACGCGTCGATCATGCGAGCTTTCTGAGGAGCTTCTGCAGCTCCTGGCCGATGTTGTGGAAGACCTTGTAGCCGGTCTCGTCGCGAATGACGCCAAGGTTGTCGCGGACGTCCTCGGCGGTGAGTTCGTGATTGAGGTAGCCCTCGGTGAGGCCGATGAAGTAGCGAGAAACCGTGCCGCCGCCCACGCTGAAGATCTCACCGGTGACCTCGCAACTTTCGTGCGCGAGGTAAATCACTGCCGGTGTGACCTTGTCGGGCTGGAGCTTCTCCTCGAGTTGCGGCATGAGTTCTGCTGTCATGCGGGTGTACGCGACAGGGGCGATGGCATTGGCTTTGATGTTGTGTTTGGCGCCTTCGAGGGCAAGGACGTTGGTGAACCCGACAAGGCCCATCTTCGCCGCGCCGTAGTTCGCCTGACCGAAGTTGCCGAGGATGCCGCTATTCGACGACGTGTTGATGATGCGTCCATAGCCTTGTTCGCGCATGTGGCCCCATGCCGCGAGTGTGACGTAGAACGCGCCGCGCAAGTGCACGTCGATCACCGCGTTGATTATGTCGGGGGTGATGTTGTGGAACGCCTTGTCGCGCAGGATGCCGGCGTTGTTGACAACGATGTCGACGCGGCCGAACGCGTCGAGCGCAGTTGCGACGATGGCCTTGCCCCCTTCGGGCGTGGCGACGCTGTCGGTGCTCACGGTTGCTTCGCCGCCGAGCGCCCGAATCTCGTCGACGACTTCCTGCGCCGGGCCCGTGGAGCCACCTGAACCGTCGACAGCGCCGCCGAGGTCGTTGACGACGACACGCGCACCTCGCCGTGCGAACTCCAGAGCATGGCTGCGGCCAAGCCCGTTCCCAGCGCCGGTGATGATGGCGACCTTGTTGTCGAAGCCGAGATCGCTCATGGTTTCCTCGTTGTCGGTGACCGGTTGCAGCGGCCGCCCGAGTGCAGGCGCTCGAGCAGGGCAAGGCTACTATCGCCCTGCAATGGCCAAGAACTCCACCACCGTGCTGCGCAAGGGATCCCGCGTCGCTGCCACCACCGATTTGCGCGGTGTGCCGTCAGGAACGCTCGGCACGATTCGTATGGTGGCCGGTATCAGCTGGACTCGTTACCGGGTGGATTTCGTGAACGGCGTCAGCCTTGGCTCCGTCGACGGAGCGCAGATCGCCGCGCAACACTGACGGCCGCGTCGACCCGCGCTCGAACGCGCCCCGCCCGCTGAACATGGCGCGTTGCCAGCGCTTGGGTGTGACGAGAACGGCTCGTGGGTAGTCCTCGAAGAGCCAGCGCGCGAAGTTGCGACGGGTCCAGTCGCTCACGCCCGCGATGCGCACCGCAGTCTCGGCGCCGCGCTGATGGGCGAGCACCTTGACGAGTTGCGCGGATGCGCGATGATCGGCCACGAGGTGACGATGGACATGGGCCTCGTAATGCCGGCGTGCCCTCTCAGCGTCGAGCGCGCCGGCCGCGATGATCGCGTTCGCGGCGAAGATGCCCGAGGTCAAGGCCTGACCGATGCCTTCGCCGGTCATGGGGTCGGTCGCGGCTGCGGCATCGCCGACGAAGAGCGCTCGACCCGCGCTCAATTGCATGTTGTCGATGCGTGCGGGGATCGGCCACGCACGATGGGGCGACTCAGGCGTAGCGGCTTCGCCGAGCACGGCTCGGATATGCGGGCGGATCAGTAGTTCAGGCCACAGGTGCTTCATGTCGCGCGTGCGCTGCTTCGCGCCGCGTTGGATGCCGAAGCCGACGTTGGCGCGCCCGCCGGGTAGTGGGAACGACCACGCGTAGCCCGGGAGCAGATCGGGTTCGAACCAGACGTGGAGCTCGGACGCGGCACGGGGACCGACCGAGTGGAAGTACTGGCGGAACGCGTGCCATTCGCCGAGATAGCCGTCGACGTGCGCCCCCAGGGCCTTGCGTAACGGTGACCACATTCCGTCGGCCCCGACCACGTAGCGCGCCGCTATCGACGCCAACCCGTCAGCGAGCACGACAACGTGATCGTGATAGGTGTCGATTCCCGCGAACGCGTGGCCCTCGCAGATGAATGCACCTTCGGCTCGTGCGACATCGACGAGCGCCGCGTCGAGGTCGGCTCGCCGCGCGACAACGGCGAAATGGCCTTGCCCGCGCGGTAGCGGAAAGACGACCGAGCGACCGGCGGGACTGTGCACGACTACATCGTCAACCGGCTGCCACGAGGCAACCCTCGCCGGTTGCAAGCTCAGCGATTCGAGCGTGCGGAGAGCGCCGGCGGTGAGACCGTCACCGCAGATCTTGTCGCGCGGAAACGTGGCTTTGTCGATCACGATCACCGAACGCCCGGCTCGTCGCAACGTGATGGCGGCAGCCGAACCGGCCGGCCCTGCGCCGATTATGACGACGTCGACGGTAGGCACGGGGCGAGGTTATCGGCGCGTCTTGGGCACCGCGCTGGCCGCTTTCCTCTTGGCCTTGGTGGGTGCCTTGGGGGCCTTGGGGGCCTTGGCCGGCGCACCGAGCGCGAGCACCTCATCGATGCCGACGGCAAGACACTGCGTGAGCGCGTCACCGTCGGAGATTGCATCTGGATCGTGGTTGATGCCGATGTACACGGTGTCGTGGTAGCTGAGCAAGGTCAGGTTCAGCGCTGTGCCGCTGAGCGGTCCGAACGCGATCATCGCGGTCATGCGCGCGCCGGAGAGAAAGACCGGAATCGGCGCACCCGCAACGTTGCTCGCCAGGAAGTCCTGACCGCGCAACACCGTCGCGAACAAGTTCGTAAGCGCGAATCTCGGCAGTCGGCTCAAAACCGCGGCCAGGGGTTCGACGAGCTCGAGGGCGGGCCGGTGGCGCTCCGCTTGGATCAGCGCGTGCACTGCGGCAACGTGCTCGCGTGCATCGTCGATGGCGAGTGGAACCTCAAAGCGGGTCGGCAGGAACTGGTTGGCGCTCGCGGTGGTGGCCCCATTTTTGCCATCGCGGCGGGAGCTGATGGGCATGCCCATCCGCAGAGCCGAGAGCGGCATGTCGTGTTGCAGATGCCATCGCAGAAGGCCGCGGCACAGCCCGGTGACATAGATGTCGTTGAGCGACGCGTCGGTTGCTTTGGCCGCGGCCCGAAAAGCTGCCAAGGGACGATCGATCGTATGGAATTGCACGCTGAGCGAACGCGCTTCGAGCAACGGACTCATCGGTCGCGTCGATGGTTGCGCCATCCGCAACGCCGATGCAGCGGTGTCGATGCTGCGGCGAATGCCTTCGATGGGATCGCGCGCGAGGTCGGCCAGCCCTTCGGCAGCGAGCTTTGTGGTGTCACGACGGCGTTGCAACTCGTGAGCGAGCGCATCGCGAAAGCGCTCCTTCTGATTCAGCACACGACCAACCGGGGTAGTTGGCATGTCGGCGGTGGTCGCGGGTTCGCGTTCGAGGTCGAGCAGTTCGAGCATCAATTCAATGCCACCGACACCGTCAGTAATCGTGTGGTGCACCTTGGCGATCATCGCTGAGGCATGCTCCACGAGTCCCTCGACGACAGTGAATTCCCACAGCGGTCGGGCCTTGTCGAAGCTCTGCATCGCGATGGGCTCGGCCAGCGACAAGACATCTGTACGCGTGCCGATGCCACCGAGGTGAGACCAACGGAGGTGATAGCTCAGGTTGAACGTTGGATCGAGCTCCCAACGTGGCGGTGCAAGCGAGTACGGATTCGAGACCACACGCTGGCGCAGGCGGGGAACGCGTCGCGTTGCGCGCTCGACCCGGGTGCTGAGCGACGCGCGATCCGGCGCCTGATCGAAGAAAAGCACGGCAGTGATCGTGGAACGCAGTTGGGGGTTGGCTTCGATGACCCACAGGATCTTGTCGACGTCGCTCATCCGATCGTCGCTGCCGCGTTCCTCAGCCATGGATGCAGGCTACGGGTGCGCGGTCGTGGTAGGTGTCGGTGCAGTCGTCGTGGGTGGCGTGGTCGTCGTGGGAGGCATGGAGGTCGTGGTTGTCGTTGTGGCGCCTGGCGTCGGGTTGCCGCTGCAGTCGATGCCCTCCTTCTGGTAGAGCGCGACGACCGAGTCGACCTTGTTGGGTCGCCCATCTGCATAGGTGCGCGTGCGTTCGGTGACGACGCGGGTGCAGGCTGCGCCGAACGGCTTCTCCGACTGCGCGGTCTGTGCTCCGGTCGCGTACTTGGTCGACCACATCTGCACCGTGAGGCTGGTGTCGGTGGCGGTCGGCCAGATGAGCACCGCGTACGGGGTCGAGTTCGTGATCTTGAGGTCGGGGGCCGGATAGCTCACGGTGGCCTCTCGGCCATACGGATAGCGCCCGATATAGATGCTGTGGCTCTGGTAGTCGGCAAAGTCGAGTCCGCTGAAGAAGGCCGCGTTGAAGATTGTCGTTGCGTATTGCGAGATGCCCCCGCCGATGTCTTCTTGGAAGACGCCGTCTTGGATCACGCCACCGGAGACGAATCCCTTTTCGATGGTTCGTTTGCCGACGAACTCGTTGATCGAGAACGTCTTGCCCGGTTCGATCAGTGCGCCTTGCGTGAGTTCGGCGATGCGCTTGATGTTCGTCACTCGGGGCTGGCCGGGGGCGTAGCGGGTGGTGAACTCGCCGATGAGTTCTTTGACCCCGAGCGTGGCCGCCCACTCACGACCCTTCGGGCGTGGTGCCTCGACGAACGCCAGGTCCACGGCCGGCGAGCCCGCATGCAGCGCGGTGGTCACACGTGCCGCCGCGTCGGGTGTGCAGCACGTGGTCGCTGGCTCGCCTTCCGCGATGAACGTCTGACCCGCGAACACACCCAACTTGGCGTCGCGCCCGGGCCCGCCGGCGCCGGCAAACAAGCTTGCGATTGCGGCGCTGGCCGTGTTTGCGTCGACGACGTAGTCGTGGCCGTCTTGGGAGGCGCTCATCCAGCTGCGAAGCGTTGCGGCGTCCAAATTCTTGACCGTGTCGCCGAGCTTGAGCGTGAGACCGTTTACGGACGCACGATTCGCGGTGTCGGCGAGCGCGGCGCGGGCATCGGCTGACAAGGTGGGCGCGACCGTGGTGGTGTCGACGTGGGCACGGATCGGTGAGTCGCCCCGGCGCGCTGACGCGAGCAGCTCCATTCCGACGGCACTTGCGTCGCCGACAATGCCGTCATGACCCTCGTTCACGACGATCGCGCCCGCCTTCACGGTGAATGTCACGGTGTCATCGCGCGGCGTACCGAACGGCGCCAACGATTCGCGCACGGTGTTCTCGTCGACCTTGAGGACCAACGGCGATGCGCGATGATGCACGAGGCCGATCACCCATCGCAGTGGCGCGAGCCGCCCGCGCCCGGCGCGCAGCGCGGCAGCTGTCGTGGCGTCAATGTCGATCGTGAGGCCTGCGGCGCGAGCGCTCGCGGTGACCGCGCGATCGTTGCCGACGAGTTCCACCGAGAGCTGCTCGAGGCGCGGTTCGAGGCGGGTGAGCGTGGAGCGGAGCTCGGCGTCGGACTGGCCACCGACGTCGACGCCGCCGACGTCAACATGACGCAGGGTTTCGCCGCGGTGCATGCGGTTGTCGATCAGGCCGACAAGGAGAAGCAATACGAACGCCCCCGCCAGGCTGGCAAAAACGCTGAGGATGATGAACCTTCGGCCGAGCCCGCGCCAACGCCCGCGTCGATGCGCCTCCGGGCTTTCGGGCATCGGTTAGAAGAGCCGTAACTCGGTCGACTCGATGCCACGCAACTCGTCATAATTCACTTCGACACAGCCGATCGATCGAGTGCCCGCGAGCACCTTCGCCTGCGGCTTGATCTCCTGCGCGACGAACATGCCGTGCACTGGCCGCAGCAGAGGATCGCGGTTGAGAAACTCGAGGTAGCGCGTGAGCTGCTCGACGCCGTCGATCTCGCCGCGCCGCTTGATCTCGACGGCGATCGTGGTGCCGTCCGCTGCCTTGCACAGCAGATCAACCGGCCCGATGTCGGTGGGGTACTCGCGGCGCACGAGGCGAAGCCCCGTGGCGATCGCCGACGGGTTCGCCGCGAGCAACTCCTGGAGATGCGCCTCGACGCCGTCCTTTTGCAGACCGGGGTCGATGCCGAGCTCATGAGCGATGTCATTGACGATCTCGTGCATGGTGATCGTCAGTGTCTCGCCCTTGACATTGGTGACGGTCCAGACGCCCGCACTTTCGTCGATGCTCAGACGATTGGGTGCGTTCATCCAGTTGAGTGGTTTGTACGCGCCGCCGTCGGCATGAATCGCCACACAGCCATCAGCCTTCACCATCACCAGCCGCAGCGCCTCGGGCAGGTGCGCGTTGAGCCGGCCCTCGTAGTCGACCGTGCAGCGAGCGAGGACCAAACGCATGACTGGCGATGGTAGCGAGCAGCGAGCGCGGACCGCGCTCGGTTCACGGGTTGTCGTCGGTTTCGCAGCGGGCGTGGGGCAGCGTCAGCGTCGGCGGGCGGCGAGGCGTTTGCGGATGAGCTCGCGGCGTTCGAGCAACTCGCGGTGGGTGAACGACTCGACGGCGCCGTCGACGCCGAAGCTGCCCTTCACGGCGGTCATGTCGATCTGATAGACGGCGGGATCCATGCCGACTTGCTGCGCGATGCGTTCGCCGTGAGTGGTGGCGAAGTACAGGGCAAGCTGTTGGATTTCGGCGAACAGGTCGAGGTCGGGCGCGAGCGTGGCGATGGCTCCGTCGAGGAACACGAGGTTCTTCACGAAGAGCAACAACTCCTTGGGGATCTTCGCGCCGTAGCCGATGAGCGCCTTGGTGACGCGCTGTAGTTCGGCGACGAGTTCGTCGGCGCTCAGTTGTGTCGGATCGACCGGCGGCGTGTCGAACCCGAGGTCGTGCGCGACAGCGGCGAGATCGACATCGTGGGGCAGCGCGCCGAGATCGCGCATTGCGGTGAGCTGTCCGTTGGCATCGTTCATCGTGCCAGAGATCAGCAGACGTAAGAATGCGAGACGGCGCGGCTCAGACAACCGGCCGGTGATGCCGAAGTCGAGCAGCGCGGTGCGGCCGTCGCGCCGCACGAAGAGATTGCCCCCGTGTAGATCGCCATGAAAAATACCGTTGATGAGCGCGCCCTCGAGGAAGCCGATCATGCCGGTGCGGATGATCTCGTGGGTATCGATGCCAGCGCCACGAATGCCGACGACATCGTCGAAGACGAAGCCCGACAGGCGCTCCATCACCAACATGCGCCGCGTCACCAGTGTCGGGTGGGGCCGAGGAATGACATAGCCGCGCTGGCCCAGGTCGGCGAATGAGCGAGCGACGTCGAGCATGTTCTCGGCTTCGAGACGAAAGTCGAGCTCTTCGCTGATGGTGTGCGCGAACACCTCGACGAGCGCCGGCGGGTTCGCGAGCGCAGTGATCGGTATGCGTCCCACGAGCAATGGCGCGAGCCAAGCCATGACGCGCAGATCCTCGTGCACGAGCCGATGCACCTGCGGTCGCTGCACCTTCACCACGACCTCGGTACCGTCGAGGAGCACGGCTTGGTGCACCTGTGCGATGGACGCCGCGGCCAACGGCTCGGGCGCGAACGAAGCAAACGTGGCGTCGAGGGGGCCGTGCAGTTCTTCTTCGACGACGCGGCGCACGACGTCGAAAGGCTCTGGCGTCACCTGGTCGCGGCATTTCTTGAACTCATCGACCAGCTCGTTCGGAAAGATGCCTTGGCCGGACGAAATAATCTGCCCGAGTTTGATATAGGTCGGGCCAAGCGTTTCCGCTGCTTCACGAAGGCGACGCGACAGACCGGCGCGCGAGACCGACGCATCGCCACTGCGACGCTCGCGTAGTGCCCACATGCCGATCGCACCGCCGACCTCGCGTACGACACGTACCGAGCGCCACCCGGGAAGGCGTCGACGCGCGATGAGCGTGGGAAGGTCGCGCCGAGCCACTGATCGAACCGCGCGCAGCGGACGTCGCCAGGGCAGTTGCGCGAGATCGAGAACCCACGGTGGCTCGTCGCTGAACGAACCGAACGCAAGGTCAGCGGGCATAACGGCGGGCGATGTCAACGGTGTGGGCACGATCGGTTCAACCAACGAGTGCGCGCAATGCTTCCTCGGCCAGCTCGGGCCGACAGATCAACAGGTCAGGAAGGTAGGGATCGGGCTGGTTGTACCGCAACTCGCTGCCGTCGATGCGTGACACGTGCAAGCCCGCGGCGCGCGCCACCGCGACGGGCGCACACGAGTCCCATTCGTACTGGCCGCCGCTGTGCGCGTAGATGTCGGCGTCGCCGAGCACGACGGCCATCGCCTTCGCTCCCGCGCTGCCCATCGCCAACAGCTCGGCGCCCATTGCCTCGGCCACGATCATGGCGGCGACCGGCGGACGCGATCGCGACACGATCAGCCGTGGCGGCCCAACGTGGCGCGGCGTCAGCGCAGTCGGCTGATGCGTCGACAAGGTGCGACCGACGGCGGGCAGCGCGACTGCCCCGGCGACGGGTCGCTCGTTGATCACCAACGCGACGTGCACGGCCCAGTCGGTGCGGGGGTGCTCACCGAACTCGCGAGTGCCATCGAGCGGATCGACGATCCATGTCCGTGCCGAGGTGAGCCGCGCGGCGAGGTCGACCCCTTCTTCGGAAAGGACGGCGTCGTCGGGGAACTGGGCGTGCAGCTCGGCCATGATCAATTCGTGGGCGCCACGATCGCCAGCGTGCTTCAGCGCAGCCATTGGGGCACCTTCGCGCACCATGCGCTCACGGAGTTCAAGGAGTAGTACCCCGGCGAGGGTGGCGATGCGGGCGGCTTCGGCGTGGTCGCGTTCGGTGACGAGCGCGGCATGTTCGGTAGGAGCAGTCACGACGAGAAACGATACAGCGGTGGAATGTCGACTTGTGAGGTCGGATTTCCGGCCGTAGGCTTTTCCCGTCATGAACTACGAGCTATCCAACCTCCGAGAGCTCGAGGCGGAGTCCATCCACATCATCCGCGAGGTTGCGGCCGAGTTCGAGCATCCAGGGATGCTCTTTTCCGGCGGCAAAGACTCGATTGTGATGCTGCGCCTCGCAGAGAAGGCCTTCTGGCCGTGCAAGGTCCCCTTCCCCGTGGTGCATGTCGATACCGGCCACAACTTTCCCGAGGTCATCGCCTACCGTGACCAGCGGGTGGCTGAACTCGGGCTTCGCCTCGTCGTGGGCTCGGTGCAAGAAGACATCGACACCGGTCGGGTGGCCGAGGAGACGGGCCCGCGAGCGAGTCGCAACCGACTGCAGACCACCACGTTGTTGCGAACGATCGAAGAAGGCAAGTTCGATGCGGTCTTCGGCGGCGCCCGGCGCGACGAAGACAAGGCGCGTGCCAAAGAGCGCGTGTTCTCGTTCCGCGACGAGTTCGGCCAGTGGGACCCCAAGAACCAGCGACCCGAATTGTGGTCGCTCTACAACGGGCGCATCCGCCGCGGTGAGCACATCCGGGTGTTCCCCATCTCGAACTGGACCGAACTCGACATCTGGCAGTACATCGCCGATGAGAACATCGAGCTGCCATCGATCTACTACGCGCACACACGCCGGGTATTCGAGCGCGATGGCATGTGGCTGGCCGACACGCCCTACGTCACGATGATGGCGCAAGAGGTCATGGTCGACAAGCTTGTGCGCTTCCGCACGGTTGGCGACGCGTCGTGTACCGGCGCCGTCGAATCCGCTGCCGACACCATCGAGAAGGTCATCGCCGAGATCTCCGCCACCCGCATCACCGAACGCGGTGCCACCCGCGCCGACGATCGCATCAGCGAAGCCGGCATGGAAGACCGCAAGAAAGAGGGCTACTTCTGATGGAGCTCCTCCGATTCGCCACAGCCGGCAGCGTCGACGACGGCAAGTCGACCCTCATCGGGCGGTTGCTGTACGACACCAAGTCGATCTTTCAGGATCAACTCGAGGCCGTCGAGCGCACATCCATCCAGATGGGTTCGGAATACGTGAACCTCGCGCTGCTCACCGATGGTCTTCGCGCCGAGCGGGAGCAGGGCATCACCATCGACGTCGCCTACCGCTACTTCGCGACACCGAAGCGCAAGTTCATCATCGCCGACACGCCCGGCCACGTGCAGTACACCCGCAACATGGTCACTGGCGCGTCCACGGCTGACCTCGCGCTCGTGCTTGTCGACGTTCGCAATGGTGTGGTCGAGCAATCGCGTCGCCATGCGTTCATCTCGACGTTGTTGCGCATCCCGCACATTGTGGTGTGCGTGAACAAGATGGACCTCGTCGACTTCGACGAAGCCGCGTTCGAGCGCGTCAAGGCGCAGTTCCGCGAGTTCGCGATGAAGCTCGATGTGGGCGATCTCACGTTCATCCCCGTGTCGGCGCTGCATGGCGACAATGTCGTCGAGCGCTCGCCGAACATGGCGTGGTACCAGGGTCCGTCACTGCTGCACCACCTCGAGGAGGTACACATTGCCAGCGATCGCAACTTGATCGATGCGCGTTTCCCGGTGCAGTACGTGCTGCGCCCGTACAACGACGACTTTCACGACTATCGCGGATTTGCCGGCACGGTGGCCGGTGGCGTGTTGCGGCCTGGCGATGAAGTGATGGTGCTGCCCTCAGGCTTCACCTCGACGATCAAGGCGATCGACACGCTCGATGGTCCACTCGAAGAAGCGTTCCCACCGATGTCGGTGACCGTGCGTCTCGAGGACGACATTGACGTGTCGCGCGGCGACATGTTGTGCCGTCCGCACAACCAACCGCACGTCGGCCAGGACATCGACGCGATGGTGTGTTGGATGAGCGAGAAGGCATCGCTCGCGGCTGGCGCGAAGTTCAGTATCAAGCACACCACGCGATCAGCGCGCGCGCTCGTCAAGGACCTGCAGTATCGCCTCGACGTGAACACGCTGCATCGTGAGGATGGTGCGGCAAGCCTGGGGCTGAACGACATCGGTCGTGTCACGCTGCGCACGACGCAACCGCTGTTCTTCGATGAGTACCGGCGTAACCGCACCACGGGGAGCTTCATTCTCATCGACGAGGTCACCATGGCGACCGTTGGTGCCGGAATGATCATCGGTCCCGCGAACGGATGAGCGCGGCCGACAACGTCGTCTGGCACGAACCGCTGGTGGCGCGCGCCGATCGGTGGTCGGTACTCGGGCTTCGCGGTGCCACGATCTGGTTCACCGGGCTTTCGGGCTCGGGGAAGTCGACCGTCGCGACCGAAGTCGAGCGCATGTTGTTGGCACGCCGTCAGGCCACCTATCTGCTCGACGGCGACAACTTGCGCCATGGCCTCAACGCCGACCTCGGCTTCGACGAAGCGAGTCGCACCGAGAACGTGCGCCGCGTCGGCGAGGTGGCGCGACTGTTCGCCGACGCTGGCGTCGTGTCACTCGTTCCGCTCGTCAGCCCGTACCGCGTTGGTCGCGATCGGGCGCGTGCGATGCACGTCGCGGCCGGTCTCGTGTTCTTGGAGGTCTTCGTCGACACACCGATCGAAGAATGTGAGCGGCGCGATCCAAAGGGGCTCTACAGGTTGGCTCGTGCCGGCGAGTTGAAGAACTTCACGGGTATCGACGACCCGTACGAGGCACCGCTGGCGGCCGAACTCGTGATCATCCCGTCGCAAGGCCCCGCCGCGGCACTGGCTGCGTTGGTCGTGGCCGCCTACGACAGCGCGCTGGCAACGCCCGACCTCTAGCCACTACGTCAGCTGGCGCGACCGGTGGCGGTCACGGCCGGTTCGCCGTAGGGCGAACCTGTCTCTTCGTAGCACTCCGCGTGGTAGTGCTCGACACGTTCCCAGTTTCCTTCGGCGTACACGTTGCAGATCACCTGTTGCAGGCGAACACGGGCCTGGAACTTGACGCGCTGCCCGCAGGTAGCGCAGTCGACGCTGCTGCCTGGTTCGATCAAGCGAAGCACTGCTCGACTGGTGAAGTGCTTGTGCTTCGTCTTCGTAGCGACGTTGCCGTTCATGGCAATACCATCGGCGCGGGCACCGACCTGGTGAGGTCACGCGGGTTGACCACGCCCAATTGAGCCGAACGACCCATGCTCTGTGCTCTTGGGTCGCACTCGCCTACCGGCTCGTGCTCAGCCCGCGGTGCGTCCCAACGACACGGCCTCGCGCACGAGGGCTCGCAGCGCCGACTCGTCGGTGCCAGTGGCCACCAGACTTTGCACGTGACCTTCCACTCGGGCAGCGATGCTCTCGTCGAACGAATCGAGTGGACGTGCGGGGTTGATCGCAGTGGCCACCATCAATGCCAACGCAGCCGCGGCGACGACGAGCCCGAATGTGATGGCCACGCCATTGTTGTCGGCGACGGACCCGGCAATCATGCCGGCGATGCCGGCGGCGCCGACCAGAAACACCGCGAGACGAATGACGCGCGTGGACACCGTGCGGAGTCGGGCGTCGACAGCGGCCATGTCAGCCTCGCGTCAGCGGCTTGTACTTGAGGCGGTGCGGCTGCACGGCGTCGGCGCCAAACTCCTTGCGCCGCCACGTCTC
>JAYUFA010000191.1:0-2196 GCA_043738925.1 Actinomycetota bacterium | reverse complement strand
CCGGTTCGTACCCTGATTCGCGCGCGGCGTCGTCGTAGGTTTGCCAGAGTTGACCGGTGAGATGCAATGGTGTGTTGAGCGAGATGTACGGATAGCGGTGGCGGGCCGCCCATTGAATGGTCTCCGCGCTGAACACACCGGGCACCCAGATGCGCGGGTGCGGTTGTTGCAACGGCTTCGCCCACGGGTTGACGACGCGGTACTGGAAGTGCTCACCTTCCCAAGCGAACGGGCCGTCTTCGGTCATGATCTTGACGAGCAGGTCGTGCGCCTCTTGGAAGCGTTCGCGGTTGTACGCCGGATTCGCGTTGAGCGCCAGCGCCTCTTGGCCCGCACCGCGCACGATGCCGGAGATCAAGCGGCCCTTGCTGATCATGTCGATCATCGCGATGTCCTCGGCGAACGCAAGGGGACTGTCGTACATGGGCAGCGGGTTGCCGAGCTGGACGATCTTCGCGTTCTTCGTGACTGCCGCAAGGATTGCCGCCCACACCGTGATGCGCGGCTGCATGCAATAGGGCGCATTGTGGTGCTCGTTGACCATGATGCCGTCGAAGCCGACTTCGTCGGCGAGCAAGTACTCGGCAAGGCGTTCGTTGTACAAGCGGCTGCCTTCGACCGGATCGAAGTGCTTGTTCGAGAACAGCAATGCCGTGTACCCGGCCTTGCGGCCCTCGTCCGCCGGATACGCACTCATGGGCTGCTCGGTGAAATAACTGAGGAACATCGGTGCTTCCTTTCAGCCCGCGACGAGCGTGCGCACGGTGGCGGCCACCGCGTCGGGACGTTCGAGCGCGACTGCGTTGCCGCAACCATCGACGAGGTGCAGCGACGCGTTTGCGATGAGCGATACGAACTGGTCGGTACACGAGCGGGGCATGACCCGGTCGCGCGCGCCACGCACGACGGCGGTCGGCGCGTGGAGATCGGCCAGCATCGGCGCGAGGCGCCGGTTGTACATGTAGGGCTTCCACGCGACGCGTGCGACCATCTCGCGGTTGAAATCCCATGCCAGGAGGCGTTCGTCGGTGAGCCCACCGACGAAGAACGCGTCATACGCTGCGTCGTCGCTGAAACACTCGCGCGCATAGCCGCTGTGCGAGACGAGCATCATGTCGACGATGGTGGCACCGTCGGTGGGCAACAGGCCCGCCGCGCCGACCAGCACGAGGTGGGTGACCAACTCGGGTGCGAGCACGGCCAACTCGGCCGCGATCCAACCACCGAACTCGCTGCCGACGACCACAACCGGGCCACCGATCGCCTTGCGGATGTAACCACCGACCAGCGCAGCCATGTCACGGACATCGCGAGCCCACGCCGGCCGGGGCGCGCCGTTGAACCCCGGCAGGTCGAGCGCATGGACCGTGTGCGATTCGGCGAGCGCATCATGCACGCCGTGCCACCGACGATCGGCAATCGAATGATCGAGCACGATGAGCGGCATGGCGTCGCCCGCACACGTTGCCTGCACCGCGCAACCGGCGACAACGGCCGAGAGCTCTCGACGTTGCAGCATCTCCCCCATCTCCGCACCCCCTTTGGCGAACCCTACGCGCCGAACGGCCGACGCGTCGTGACTCGTCGCCGCCCGCTGCGTCTGCGGGCGACTACGTTCGGGGCGATGCGTACCGCCATTGTCACGGGTGCGGCCGTCGGGATCGGCGCCGCAATTGCCGTGCGCCTCGCAACCGACGGCTATGCGATCGCCGTTGCCGACATCGACACTGCGGGCGCAGAGGCGCACGCGGCGAGACTGCGCGGCGCCGGGCACCAAGCGCGGGCGTTCCAGGTCGACATCGCCGACACCGAGTCGGTCGATGCGCTCGCCACCTGCGTTCACGAGTGGCAGGGAACCATCGACGCACTTGTGAACAACGCCGGTATCACCGGGCCGCACGGATCGTTCGCGACGTACGACCGCACCATGCTCCGGCGCGTGATCGAGGTCGACCTCGTCGGCACGATGTTGTGCACCCGGGCCGTCGTGGGGTTCATGATCGCGCAGGGTGCAGGGCGCATTGTCAACATCGCATCGATCGCAGGCAAGGACGGCAATCCGAACCTCGCGCCCTACTCCGCGGCCAAGGCAGGCGTGATCGGTTTCACCAAGGCGCTCGGTCGCGAGCTCGCGGCGAACGGCATCGCCGTGAACGCGATCGCGCCGGGCGGTGTGGGCGGCACGGCGATCACCGC
>JAYUFA010000190.1:0-2203 GCA_043738925.1 Actinomycetota bacterium | reverse complement strand
CGACGAGGTACTTCGACATCAGCGCCGGGATCACTTTGGCGTCGGTGGTGATCTCCGGAGCGATGCACAAACCCTCGGTGGCGATGAGATCGGCAAAGTTGTCGACGTCGCCGTTGAGCGCGCCGATCGCGTAGGGGCCGGGTTCACAGCCTATTTGCTCACCGTTCAGCGGGTGCGCGTTCGGCTCCGAGATGATGCCGACGCTCGCCCAACGCGTATGGCCGAGCACGACCGCGTGCACTTCGGGGGCGCCAAGCGCGCGACGAAGTAACTCGTCTTCGCGAATCGCGCGGCGAAGCGCACGCGTGTTGTCGCCGAGCTCACCGATCTCGGCAGCTGCTTTGTAGACGAAGCTCAGCCAACCGTCGCCGTGGCGCACCGAACCGCTTTGGAACAACGCGTCGCCGCCTCGCTGTTCGAGCTCGGTCGCCAGAACCGCATCGATCAGGGACAGTCCGTGGTCGAACACCAAAACGTGCAATCCGGCGCTGTCACGGCCTCGGACTTCGAGACGATCGAGCGCCGACATCGCCTGTTGCAGCGACAGATACACCGCGAGGCCCGCGGCGCTCGGGCCCGTGCCGGCGAGATCGGTGACCGCTGCGGCGGTGCGAAGCCGATCGCGGTCGATGCTCCATGCGGCGTCCTTCGCGCGGACCAACAGCGCGTTGATCTGCTCGATGTGAGGAACCGGTGCCCGATCGAGAACTGCCTCCAGGTCGGCCAGATCTCGGATGATCGACTCAATATCGCTCGCGACAGCGGGAGCGAGTGCGGAGTTGGCGCGCAGGCACTGCAAGCCGGGCAGGCCGAGGAGTAGCGCGTTCGCGCGCTCGAGACCGACAACGGCGTCAGTCAACGCATCGGCATCGGCGATGTCACCGCCATCGGCACCGAACACACCAACCGCCCGCGCTAATTGCGCGCGCACTTCGGCAGGGGACGGCACCGGACGCGTCGGCGCCCGACGGACGACGGCAATGATTCCGCACATGCAGCTGGCCTCCAGGCGTTTCAGGGATCTCGCAAGTGTACGGGCAGCAATTCCCGTCGTCAGGACTCTTGGCCAACGCGAGCCAAATGACCCACAGCTCGGACCAGCTCGTCAACCGCCGACGCTGCCTCGGCCTCAGACTCCGCTTCGGCCATGACACGAATCAGCGGCTCGGTACCCGATGGGCGCACGAGCACTCGACCGGCGGCCCCCAATCGCTCCTCGACTGCAGCGATATCGTCGGCCAACCGGGTGATCACGGTCGGGTCGATTCTTTCCACCCGCACGTTGCGCAACACCTGCGGCAGCCGACGCATGGCGCTCGCCGCGAGCTGGGCCAACGGCCGACCAGTGCGCGCTACGACATCGAGCAGTTGGACGCCAGTGAGGAGGCCGTCGCCGGTGGTAGCGAGGTCTCGAAAGATGACGTGGCCCGACTGCTCGCCACCCAACGACAACCCACCGGCCTCGAGCGCCTCGAGCACGTACCGATCGCCAACCGCGGTCTCGATCACCGAGATGCCTCGTTCACGCATCGCCAGACGAAAACCGAGATTGGTCATCACCGTGATCACCACGGTGTTCTCTCGCAACGCTCCGCGCGAGGCCAGATCAAGCGCGCAGATAGCCAAAATCTGATCGCCGTCGATCAGTTCGCCCGTGGCGTCGACTGCCAGCACGCGATCGGCATCACCGTCGAACGCCAGGCCAACATGAGCGCGCCGGTCGCGCACCGCACGTTGCAACGCCGCGGGGTGCGTCGACCCACAGTCGTCGTTGATATTGCGGCCATTGGGCTCGGCGGACAAAACATCGACAACGGCACCAAGCTCACGCAATGCCGACGGCGCCACAGCGGAACTGGCCCCATTCGCGCAGTCGATGATCACATGGAGGCCACGCAGACTCTGGTTCCCCAGCGATGCGATCACGCCGAGTCGGTAGCGTTCGACGAACGGCGCTCCATCGAGGGGCACCACCATCGGCCTCGGCGCCGCCGGCGATCGCAGGATCTCATCGAGCCTGGCTTGGACCTCGTCCTGTTGGGCATCGGCAAGCTTGCGGCCACCCGGCGCGAACAGCTTGACGCCGTTGTCGGCGTACGGGTTGTGCGATGCCGACAGCACCGCGCCGGGAACCCCGTCGGCCGCCGACAGCCAGGCCACGGCGGGTGTGGGCGCTACACCGAGGTCGATCACCTCGGCACCC
>JAYUFA010000189.1:0-5844 GCA_043738925.1 Actinomycetota bacterium | reverse complement strand
GAGCATCGTGCCGCTGTCGCTGGCCGTGTTGTCACACTGAGCAGCAGCAGCAACCGCTGCGGCGTTTGTGAACGAGTTGATGACCTCGACATGGGCCGCGGTGATCGCACCAGAGCCGACCGCGTCACCCACTGCGCTATCGGTGGCGATCAACTGTGCCGTGTCCGCGGCACGCCGGGCGTCACGCGCCGACAACGACGTGTTCTGCGCGAGCCACGCCGCCAACGACCGTGCCCCATCGCGACGCCACAGGCCCCGCTCATGCACCGACACCAACAACTTGGCCCGCAACACGTCGATACGGCCTTGCAGCACTGAACACGCGGTGAGAGCAGCGCGGACCTCGGCATCGGCGAAGTTGTCGACCCTCAGGCCGACAACCTCCGTGACGTGCTCGACGACCGCTGTGAACATACGATAACTCTATCGAACACACGTTCCCTATGCAACCTCAATACATGCGATATGTACCGATGTTCTCGACCACTCTGACCGCGTCGCCTGCTGCGACGCCGATATCGCCACCCAGGCCGGGCTACGCCCGCGCACCACGCCGCGGGCACTCGACAACGCCAACGATTGAGCAACGACGGCGACCGATCGATCGACATGACCGAGATGTGCGATCTCCTGATCCGCCACGCCTCCGGTCCACACGAACGCGACACCGACCCGGTGATCCAGACGGCCGCACAACGGGGATCGAGGCGAAGAACGCTCCGATAGGTACCAGCTCGGTGGACGAGAACTTCTGTTTGGGCCGCTCCGCGACCCAAACACTCGCTGTGCTGTTGGGTCGCACTCGCCTATTGGCTCGTGCTCTACGGAACGATGCCGATGCGTGCCACGGGTTCGGGAACGCCCTGGCGGCGGTGGAGCGCCCGTTCGAGCGAATGCAACAAGACGTTCCGAAGCTCGCGCGGGTCAATCAGCTCGTCAGCACCGAAACTCTCCGCGGATCGATAGGACGCTTCGACCTCCATGCGGCGCAGGATCGTCGCCTCGTCCTCATCAGAGCCCCGCGCCCGGCTCATAGCGGCCGCACCCATGGCCCCACCGGTGGCACCCGGGAACGCGAACACGCCGGACTGCCCGTCGAACGGGATCTTGCCCATCACCATCGCACCGAAGCCGTAGGCCTTGCGGAAGGTGACCGCGAACCGCGGCACGGTCGCCATGGCCTGGGCTGCGTACATGCGCGCCCCGGCCCGGAGGATCGCCTGCTTCTCCGACGCGCTCCCCGGCATCACCCCGGGGTTGTCGGACAACATGATGAGCGGCAGGTGGAAGGAGTCGGCGACCGAAATGAAGTGGGCGCCTTTTGACGCAGCAGCGGCATCGATCGATCCGGCCAGCACCATGGGCTGATTCGCCACCACCGCGACCGGATGGCCCCCGAGGCGACACAACACGGTGAGCAACGAGCAACCGAACACGGGCTGCACTTCGAACGCCGAGTCGTCGTCGAACACGACGTCGATGACGCTCCGCATGTCGTAGGCGCGCTTCCCGCTACGAGGTACAAGGTCCAGCAACTCGGGCAGCGATCGGGGCCCGTCATCGCTGCTGTCAGAATCGTCGACCGGATAGGACCACGCGGACGACGGGAAATAGCTCAGATACGAGCGCACGAGATCGAGCGCAACCATGTCGTTCGGCGCCACGTTGTGGATGAGACCGCTCGGCAACGCCACCGCCGGGCCGCCGAGCTCTTCCTTGGTGATCTGCTCCCCCAGCGACTCGTACACGACCGGCGGGCCCGCCGCGAAGGCCGCACCCAGCCCGCTCATCACCGTGAAGTCCGAAATCGGCGCTACGAGCGCTCCATGGCCGGCCGACGAACCGAGCACGGCAGTCACCAGCGGCACCCGCCCCGAGCAACGAGACTGAGCGATGAGATCAGTGGGGGTTCGAGTATGGGAGGTGCCATCGGCGCGGTAGCCGGCACCTTCGAGCATCATCACCAACGGAACGCGATCGAGCACAGCAAGCTCGGCTACGCGATAGCGCTTCGAGTTCGCCGCTGAGCTGATCGTGCCAGCCTTTACGGTGAAGTCCTCCGCGGCCACCATCACCGGTCGGCCGTCAACGCGACCCGACCCCATCACGACGGCGTCAGCCGGGGACTCCTCGCCCCCGACCAGGGTGCCGAGCTCGAGGAACGAACCGGGGTCGAGGAGGTGAGCGATCCGCGCCCGCGCGTCGAGCTTGCCCAAGGCGCGGTGCTTTGCGAGTCGCTCGTCGCCCCCCATCGCCCGCGATTGCTCGCGCCGGCGCCGCAAGTCTTCGACGACCGGCGCCCAATCCTCTGATCCATCGATCTCGTCGGTCATCTGCTCACCGTCCTTTGAATGAGGGCCGCCGCCGCTCGACATAGGCCAAGAGTGCCTCACGCATGTCCTCGGTGGTCACGTTGACGCTCTGCGCGAGTGCCTCGGTCTCGAGCGACTGATCGAGCGACGACATGGCCGCGTTGTTCAATTCCCGCTTGGTCATCGACAGAGCTATAGGCGGTCCGTCGGCGATCGCTTCAACCACGTCGCGGACGACACTATCGAGCTCGTCCGTCGGCACCGAGGCATTGACGAGCCCAAGATCGTAGGCATCCGGACCACTCACGATCCGGCCGGTGAACGCCAGCTCCTTCGCACGATGCGCCCCGATTCGCTGCCGCAGCAGCCACGACGTCCCGAAGTCGAGGCTCAGCCCACGCTTGACGAAGATCGCCGAAAACCTTGCGCGTTCGGAGCACCAGGTCAGATCGGCAGCGAGCGCGAGCCCGAGGCCAGCGCCGACGCACAACCCGTCGACCTTCGCAACAACGGGGACCGGGCAACCGTAGATGGCCAGGACGACATCGCCGAGCACGCGCATGGCATCGAGGATCGTTCCGTTTGCGCCGGGCTCGACCTGTTCGCGGTCACCGCCGCTCCCGCTGAGGTCGGCGCCGGTGCAGAAATCACCGTTCGCGCCGGTCAGCACCACAGCCCGTGCCCCTGAGTAGCTGATGTCACCGAAGATCTCTCCGAGCGAGACCCACATGTCGCCGGTGCACGCGTTCTTGGACCCGGGACGATCGATGGTCACGGTGACAATGTGCCCATCACGTTCGACCCGGATGTCCGGGTGCGGTGAGCGGAGATCGGTCGATCCCATGCGGTTCCCTTCGGTCGTCATGTGCCCAAGCATCGCGCCGACTGGCGCTCGGAGCCGAAAGGCGGGTCGCCTGGCGTACTGCTCCGGAGCTTGTCACGGCAACGGCTCGGCAATGCCATCGCCTTGGTCATCACTGGTCGGTGGCGGCCTCTGACGGGTGTCGGTAGGGTCAGCGCGGCGCGACAGCCGCCTTCGGGCACAGTCACGTTTGTGTACGGAGACGACGTTTCGGCGCCGTTCAGGTCCGTACTCGATCCGGTTGGATCGTCACGCTGACGTCAAGCAAAGGAATCACCGTGCTCACCATCGGCATCAACCACGTCGCGACTCTGACGAACGACACCAAACGCCTCCACTCGTTCTACTGCGACGTCTTCGACGCAGAGATCGTCCGAGACGGCAGCGAGTCTCCCGACGGCGCAGGACCGCGGCTCTCGATCATCAAGATCGGCCCCTACGCAGAACTCAACGTCTTCCAGATCGAGGGCAACACACAGGCTGACGTCCAGACACCCATGTTTGCACGCGGCCGCATCGACCACTTCGCGCTGCAGGCAGCATCGATCGACGCGTTCGAAATGATCCGCACACGACTCCGTGCTCTCGGCGCGGCCGATGACTTCGTGACCGACTTCGGGCCGATGCTCAGCGTCTTCTTCCGCGACCCCGACGGACTCGAAGGCGAAGTGTGCGTCGCGAACCCCGACCATGTCCCTGGAACCGCGAATCCCCCGGGTACTCGCGCTGCCCGCTACCCCGCCGAGAACTGACCGATCAACGCTTCCGTGGCGGTCGGCACAGCCTTGGTGGCGTTGGCGCTCAGAGCGATCGCGTGAGGACGACGTGATCGCGGCCCGCAGCTCGAACACGAGCACTTCGGAACGCATACCGGTTTGATTCCGGTTTCATACCGGATTGGTATGCGTGAGATATGACCGTTCATTGATGCGCAGGACGAGACCGCCGACAGGGACGAGACTGCCGACGACCAAGGGTACTTGCAGTGCTGGTCGACCAACCGTTCGGCCGGTTCGTGGTCGCGTTCGCCGGCCCGCGCTTCCCTCAGCCGGCGCAGCTTCCGTCGGATCGCAGAACGAGCGATGGCAATGCTCCGTCCCATCGGACGACTCCGCCTTCAGGAAGCGCCTTCGGAGTTCGAACAAAGCTGCACGTCCAGGTTCCCGTGTCATTACCGAAGACAACCACGCGGAAGTTCATTGGCTGGCCAACGCGCGCTCCATGCATGTCGTCGGTCGACACCGAAGAGGCCATAAACCAAGCCTTTGCGTCCGACGTTCCGTGCGCAAGATAGGCCGCTGACGTCAATCCTGGCTGGTGAGCCTCGGGCACCACCATCATGGAGAGCCCAGGAATGCCGACGCCCGATTCGTTGACAAGTCGTGACCGCACCAGCACCGACGCGTCGCCTCCGCCGCTCGAACAGGCCGCTGCGGCGAATCCCAGCAAACATCCGTTCAGCCTGATCCACATGCTTCGAGAGGCGCGTTCAGAGTGGGAAGTGACCAATGACGCGGCCATGCCGCGGGCGCGCCACCCACGGCTGCTGTTTCGGCGCATAGGCACTCCGACCTCCTCTGCGCGCGGTGGGACTCAGGCCTCATCATCGTGATGCTCACGATTCCCTTGGGCCGCGACAACATAGGCGTACATCCCCGAGTGGCAGCTCGCCACCACAGACCGGTCGATCTCTGATGCAGGCCGTTCTTTCGAAAGTTGAATCAGAACCGAACCAACATCGACCACGTCAGCACAGCACGCGCATTCGAGAGGCAGACATCGCCCACTGTGAGGATCGCGTTGAGGTGCATCAATCTCAACCGCATCCACCGCGACGACGCGCACGACCGCCGCCGCGCCGGCGTTGCCTGCCACGAGCAGTGCACAACGGTGGACGGTGCGCTGGTCGACCACGCTCAAATATGCCGACCGGTCGTAGCCGTCGTCGCCTTGCCCGTTGACGTCGGCGTGCCGGTCGATCGGACCCCGAACGAACCCCGGCGCTACGAGGCGGCGCGGCCGCGCAACAGGTGGGTGTGATCGCTCGGCGGGCCCAACAGCGGACGAACGTGCACGACGCCGGCCGAGGTGAGGTTCAACCACCTGGGCGACCGCGCGCACCGAGCCTGCGCCGACGACCACGTACGCGCCAGGCACGATCAACTCCGGGTCGGTTGCCTCGTCGAGGAACGACCATGGCAACCCGGTCTCGTCCATCGAGTTCAGATCGACGAATAGGTCGCGAGCCAAAGTGCTCATCGTCGCTCCTGTCGATATCCCGGGTTCATGATGCGTTGATAGGGAAGGCCCATCAACCGTTTCGCATCGCGCCCTTGCTGAAACCCGGGACGGCCGGGCCGAGCGATTGCGCGATGCCAGAGGCAGCGAACGCTCCGTGCAACGGCCCGAGCGGAGCGGACCAACACTGCGGCGCTCGCCCACGTCATTCGGAATTGCGAATGACGTGGGCGCAGAGGGACTCGAACCCCCGACCCCCTCCTTGTAAGTCATAAACATGCAGTATAACTGATACTCATGCGTCCTATCAGTGCTGGTCAGAGCGTTTTGGTGTCCGGACAGTGGTGCTTTATGCAGCCAGATCCGGGACGTCCATTGACAAATCTTGACAAGAATTCGACCCTCATGACTGGCCACCCTGGGGCTCGAAAT
>JAYUFA010000188.1:0-5861 GCA_043738925.1 Actinomycetota bacterium | reverse complement strand
GAAGGTGATGCTGATCGAGCGCGGCGCGCAACTCATCGATGCCTGCCGCAGTCAGAGACGCACGAACGTCGACATCAACCGCCTCGACACCGAGACTCGCGCTGAGCGGCCTGAGCTCCATCAGTCGAACCGCACCGGCAGTTTGTTCGGCCCGCGCAAGAGCTGAATGAACGCGCCCGTGATGCGCACGTCGGCATCGTCGACCAGGCGCAGACGAGGCAAGCGTTCGAAAATAACGCGCAGCGCGATCGCCATCTCCGCGCGCGCCAAGTGCACGCCGAGGCAGAAGTGTGCTCCAAAGCCGAACGTCAGCGATGTGGGTATCACACGGTCGATGTCGAACCGGTCGGGATTGTCGAAGACCGCTGGGTCGCGATTCGCGGCGCCGATACCGAACAACAGATGAGTGCCGGCAGGGATCGCCATGCCGTGCCACACAACATCGGCGCGGTTACGCCGCGGTAGCAACGGAACGGGCGGATTCCAGCGCAAGCCTTCCTCGGCAGCGGCTGCGGCCCGCCCGGCGGGGTCGGCTACCAACTTGGCGAGCTCTGACGGATGGGTGAGAAGCCCGAAGATGGTGCTGCCGAGACCGAGGTACGTGGTGTCGGCTCCGGCCGGAAACAGGAGCTTCAGAAACGCGAATATCTCGGTGTCGGTCAGCCGCGTGCCCTCGACCTCCTCGACAGCCAACTTCGAGAGCAGATCGTCACCGGGTTTGCGTCGGCGCTCGTCGAGATGCGGTTGCACGTACTGTTCGAACTCAAGCGCGCACTGAATGGCCTGCTCGTGACCGCGCTGGATGTCGAGCATGCCGATGGCCCACCGTGTGACGTCCTCCTCGTCGGTCTGGGGCAGACCGAGCATCGCAAGGATCACCTTCGCCGGATAACGATGAGTGAACTCGGATACGAGTTCGGCGTGACCGCGCGCTTCGAAGCGATCGATGAGTTCATGCGCGACGGGTTCGAGGAGTGGGCCGATGATGCCGGGCATCAGTCGTTGACGAAAGCCGGGTGACACGAGGGCACGATTGATCTTGTGCTCGTCACCCTCCATGCACTGGATGTTGCGACCCATCACGTCGGTGACGACGTTGCCGTAGAACTCGGCTGATGGGAATGTCGCCTCGTCCTTGAACGCCGCGTGCACAAGTTCGTAGCTCGAAAACAGTACGGCCTTCTCACCGAAACACCGAACCCACGCCGCGGGCTTGCGCGCGCGAAGATCGGCAAGCCGCTCGTCGAGGTCGGGGAGGTCGTCGAGCGCGTAGTCGACATCGTCATCGAGATCGTCCGGGAACGTGATGGCCACGGTGCCTCCCCCAGGTCAGCGCACCACCATCATGGCACTGCCACAGCGCCAGCCACGTCACGTTGTGGTGGATGCCGGCATCCGTCGCGGGATCGGCGGCGACGCAACTGGTAGTTCCACGGCGGCGTGGTGCACGCTTTGGCAGGAACAATTCATGGCAGAGGGGATGGACGATGGATCTCGTCAACATTCGGCGCGAACGCGATGCGATCACGGTGGTCGAGATGAACGATCCCGCGCGATACAACGCGCTGACCACCGGGCTCATCGGCGACCTCAAGGAGGCGTTCGCGTCGCTGCGTCACGACCGCGAGACGAGAGTGATCGTGCTCGCGGCGCAAGGCAAGGGGTTCTGCGCTGGCGCGAACATGACCGGCAACGACGTACCCATCGAGGCGGCAAACGGGCGCGGGCCGGTGGGCTTCGTTCAGATGGCACAGGAAAACCTTGCCGAGTTGATCCTCGCCATCCACGAAGCCCCACAACCAGTGATCGCCGCCGTGCACGGCGGCGCGGTCGGTGGTGGCTTCGCGGTTTCGCTCGCGTGCGATCTGCGCGTCGCGAGCGACGATGCCTTTTTCGCAGCGCACTTCATCCGCGTCGGGCTCTCGTCGTGCGATGTCGGTACGAGCTATCTCTTGCCCCGCATCGTCGGGCCAACCATCGCTGCGGAGTTGATGCTCACGGGTCGTCGCTTCAGCGCGGCTGAGGCCCAACAGATGGGTCTGTTGAACCGCGTCGTCGCACGTGAGCAGCTGCTCGAACAGGCGATTGATCTCGGTGCGATGATCACGGACAACAGCGAATACGGCGTCTACATGACCAAAATCGGCATGTGGGCCAACCTCGATGCGCCGAGTTTCCGCAACGCGATGCAACTGGAGAACCGCACCCAGGTGCTCGGATGCTTCACCGGCAACATGACCGAGGCGGGCAAGGCGTTCGTCGAAAAGCGCGACCCTGTCTGGAAGCCGATGTAAACAGAAGCCGACGTAAACAGAAACCCCCTGTAGACATCAGTACGAGCGCGGCAGACCGAGCACGTGCTCGGCGACGTAGTTCAGGATCATCTCCTGCGATATCGGCGCGATCTTCATGAGGCGCGACTCCGTCCAGAAGCGTTCGACGTCGTACTCGCGGGCGTAGCCGTAACCTCCGAAGGTTTGCATGGCGCGGTCGGCCGCGAAGTGCCCTGCGTCGGCGGCGAGAAACTTGGCGGAGTTCGCACGTTCGCCACAGGGCAACTGATCGTCGTAGTGCCGCGAGGCGTCTCGCAACACCAACTCTGCAGCACGCAACCGCATGTGTGCTTCCGCGAGCGGGAACGCGATCCCTTGGTTCTGGCCGATCGGCCGACCGAAGACCGTGCGTTCTTTCGCGTACGCGACTGCCCGCGCGATCGATACTTTGCCGATACCGAGCGCCTCGGCGGCGACGAGGATGCGCTCACCGTTGAGACCATCAAGCAGGTAGGTGAACCCACGGCCTTCCTCGCCGACGCGATCCTCGACTGCCACTGGCAAATCGTCATAACGCACCTCGCACGACGCGATCGCGTTGCGGCCCACCTTGGCAATCGGGCGGATGTCGACCTCGGGCCGCTGAAGATCGGCCAGAAGCAGCGTCAGGCCGTCAGTGCGCTTCTTGCATTGCTCGATCGGTGTCGTGCGTACGAGCAGCAGGACCTTCTCGCAATCCTGCGCCTTCGTGGTCCACACCTTCTGCCCTCGCACCATGTAGTGATCTCCGTCGCGCACGGCACGAGTGGTGATCGACGCAGTGTCGGATCCAGAGTCGGGCTCGGTGACACCGAATGCAACGTGCAGCTCACCGGTGGCAACGCGCGGCAGGTACTTGACCCGCATCGCCTCGCTACCGTGGCGCACCACCGGATTCATGCCGAACACCGAAAGGTGCATGGCACTGCACCCGTTCATCGCCGCGCCGGACGCGGCGACCTCCTCGAGAACGATCGAAGCCTCAGTGATGCCGCGGCCCCCGCCGCCGTACAACTCGGGGATGGCGATGCCCACCCAACCACCGGCCGCCATTGCGTTGTAGAAGTCCCACGGGAATCGATGCTCGGCGTCGCACGCGCGCCAATACGTGTCGTCGAAATCGCGACACACACGCCGCACCCCCTCGCGGATGACGCTGTGGTCGTCATCCTCGTCACTCATGCGCACCGACTCGTCGCTTCATGGTTCCACCAGCTTCGACTTTTGGACCTTACCCATTGCGTTGCGCGGCAATTCGTCGACTACGTGCACGCGCCGTGGCCGCTTGTGCACCGACAGCCGCTCGGCAACGAACCCTTGGAGGTCCACGCGCAACAGGTCCTCGCCGACGACGAACGCGACAATGCGC
This sequence comes from Actinomycetota bacterium, assembly GCA_043738925.1. Taxonomy (GTDB): domain Bacteria; phylum Actinomycetota; class Acidimicrobiia; order Acidimicrobiales; family WLNW01; genus WLNW01. The sequence continues at coordinate 2,180 of JAYUFA010000188.1, read as the reverse complement.
TGACCGAGATCGGCGTCGGGAACGCCGATCACTGCGGCCTCGCGTACGGACGGATGCGCGAGCAGCGCTCCTTCGATCTCTCCTGCGCCGACGCGAAACCCACCGGTCTTCAAGAGGTCAGTCGACTGGCGCCCGACGAGACGATGAAAGCCGTCGGGCTCAACCACGGCCGCGTCGCCGGTGACAAACCAGCCATCGTCTCGGTACGTCGCAGCGGTCGTGTCGGGCTGACCGAAGTAGCCGTCGAACATCGTCGGCGTGCGCACCTCGAGCGCACCTACCGAATCGCCGTCGGCTGGCAGCCCCTTACCGTGGTCGTCGACGACACGTGTCTGCACACCGCGTAAGGCCTGCCCGACCGAGCCGGGGCGGCGCTCACCGTTGGCGCGCGTGCTCAGCGTGATCAGCGTCTCGGTCATGCCGTACCGCTCGATCGGTCGTTGCCCGCACAACGCCTCGATGCCCTCGAACACCGTCGGCGCCAACGCCGCGCTGCCGGAAACAAGCAAACGAGCGGCGCGCAACGCACGCGCTGCCGCTTCGTCGGCGACGACGCGTGACCACACGGTGGGTACGCCGAAATACAGCGAACCGTTGGCCTCCGCGTACGCGGCGGGCGTTGGACGCCCGGTGTGCACGAGCGTCGACCCATGGCGCAGCGCACCCAAGACACCGAGCACCAGACCATGCACGTGAAACAGCGGCAGCCCGTGCACGAGGACGTCGTCAGCGTTCCACTGCCATGCGTCGGCGAGCGCGTCCAGGTCGGCCGCGATCGCGCGCCGTGACATGACGACGCCCTTCGGAGGGCCCGTGGTGCCAGAGGTGTACAGGATCGCGGCGACGGCGTCGGGTGACGGCGTGTGCAACGGCGATGCGCCAGCACGATCGCTCAGTGGCACGCGGGGCAGCGACACGTCGTCCCAGGGGTGCTCACCGACGAAGCACGTTGCCTGGGCGTCGCGCAGGATGTGGTTTCGCTCGTCGGGGCCCGCATCGGCGGGTATCGGCACGAGCGGTACACCCGCACAAAGCGCGGCGACGAACGCGACCACCGTGGCAAGGGTCGGCGTGGCCGCTATGGCCACGGCGCGCGCACCGACGAGCTCAAGCGCGGTCGCCGACGCCCGCTGGTCCAACTCGGACCAGCTACAGACCTGGCCCGCGACGCGCACCGCCGCAGCGCGGTCACCGAACGCACCTGCAAGCGCGGGCAGCAGAGTCACGGCTGCCATTGTGGCCGCTAGGGTCACCGCGGGCACAGGCGAACGAGGGGCAAGCCGTGATCGACTTCGATACCTTCCACGCGGACCTCGCGACACAATCGCAGCGCCGGGAGAGCGCGGCCAAGCACGCACGCGGCCTCGGCCCGATCGCGTTCGTCATCGAGGGCCTCGGCGCCTACACATTCGTTCCCGAAGCCAACAGCATCGCGATCCATCCGGGATCGGCGAACGCGTCCACCATCGTCGAGCTGAGCCACGGCCACTGGGAGGCGTTCGTGACCGAACGGCTCACGCGATACGGCCTGCTGTACAACACACCATTGCGATTCAGGGCAGGGGAATTCGCCGATCTGTGCCGATGGGAACCGGTCTTGCGGCTCGTGTTCCATGGTCGTCCGGTGTACGAGCCCGCACAACAGTTCTTCGATCGCGAGGGCGCGCCGCTCGACCTCACCCGCTCCTTCACCCTCGCCGACGATCCGCACGACCTCGCGCATTTCCTCCAGACCGTGGGCTTTGTGCATGTGCGCGATGTGTTCGACCCAGGCGAGGTCGCCGCGCTCGGCCGCGAGGTCGATCGACTCGTCGAGCTCGCGCGACCTGACGACGTCCATTCATGGTGGACACGCACCAGCACAGGCGATCCCGCGGTGTGCCAGCTCAAATACGGCGCCCGCGATTCCGCGATGGTCACCGAGCTGCACGACGACCCGCGCATCCTCGCACTCGTCACGGCGAGCGGTGAGCGCGATCTCGCGCCCAACCTCGATCGCAACGAGGGCACGAAGATCATCATCAAGCATCCGGGTGCGAGCGAAGGTCTGACCGACCTGCCGCTGCACACCGACTGCGGGATGGGCTTTCATCCGATCGCTTGCCAGATGGTGTTGGTCGGCGTGCAGCTCGAGCCGGGCACAGGGCGCGGCGGCCAGATCCACATGACCGCCGGATCGC
>JAYUFA010000187.1:0-2218 GCA_043738925.1 Actinomycetota bacterium | reverse complement strand
GGTACCAGCTCGGTGGGCGAGAACTTCTGTTTGGGCCGCTCCGCGGTCCAAACACTCGCTGTGCTGCTGGGTCGCACTCGCCTATTGGCTCGTGCTCTCGTGCAATCGGTACATGGCGCCAGAGTCGGCGCGTTCGGACGTGACAGTTGCACCGTAGTGGCTCGCAGCGCGCACCCGGAACGCGGCCGGGCGCGTGATGTACACCTGGCGCTGCGTCGGTGTCCGACGCTGCTCCCTATTCGATGAATCGGTAGCCGATACCAGGATCGGTCAGGAAGTAGCGCGGCCGCGACGGCGTCGGTTCGAGCTTGCGACGCACATTGGCCATGTGCACTCGGAGGTAGTTCGTTTCGTCGTGATAGGCCGGGCCCCATACCTGTTTCAGGAGTTGGCGACCGGTGACGAGACGACCCGAAGCGCGCACGAGCACCTCGACGAGCTGCCATTCGGTCGGTGTCAGATGGATCTCTCCGCTCGCTGACCGAGCGCGTCGATCCACCAGATCGAGCGTGAACGCATCGGTGACAACGAGTGGGGCGACCGCCGACGGTGCGTCGACGCGCAACACGGCGCGTAGGCGCGCCAGTAGCTCGCCCATGCCGAACGGCTTCGACACGTAGTCGTTGGCGCCGGCGTCGAGCGCTGCGATCTTGTCGGTCTCGTCCTGTCGTGCCGACAGCACGATGATCGGCACATTGGTCCAACCGCGGAGACCATCGATCACGTCCATTCCCGAGATGCCTGGCAACCCGAGATCGAGAAGCACCGCGTCAGGTCGATTGCGCCCGGCCAACTCGAGTGCCTGCTCGCCGCTCGTCGCGAGGTCGACCTCATACGCGCGCGCACGAAGGTTCGTCGCAAGAGCCCGCAGAAGTTGCGGCTCGTCGTCCACACACAGCACCCTGCTCATGAGGCCCCGATCGGCAACGTGATCGTCACGGTGCACCCACCGCCAGGAGTGTCGACGATCGCAATGCGACCACCACACGCCTCGACGAAGCCCTTGGCCACCGCCAGGCCGAGGCCGACCCCAGTACCGTTGATCTGATCACCGAGCCGCTGAAACGGCAGGAACGCCCGGTCGCGCACAGTCGGCGCGATGCCTGGGCCATGGTCGATGACCCGCAGTTCCAACTCGTGAAGTGCAGGGTCCTCTCGTGCGTCGATCCGCACGTCACTGGGCGAGTACTTCAGCGCGTTCTCGATCAGATTCGCCACCGCGCGTTCGAGCAACACCGCGTCGGCAGGTACACGTGGCAGCGAGTCCGCGATCTCGATCTCGATCTCGACGCGGTCCGGCGCGACGTGGAGGCTCGACATAGCTGCGCCAACCACCTCGTCCAACGCGACCGAGACAGCATGCACATGGACTGCGCCTGTTTGTAGACGACTCATGTCAAGCAGGTTCGCGACCATGCGATTCAATCGCTCCGCCTCTTCGTCGATCATCTCGAGGAGGTCTCGTGATGTATGCCGATCCCACTCGACGTCGTCACTCAACAGACTTGTGGCCGCCGCGCGTATCGAAGCGAGCGGCGTGCGAAGGTCATGGCTGACGGCCTGCAGCAGCGCGCTACGCAGCTCGTCGGTGCGCGCGAGGGTCGCCGCGTTGCTCGCCTCACGCTGAAGCCGCACACCTTGCGACGCGACTGCCAGCTGGGTCGCGAAACCCGTCAGCAGCTGACGGTCCTCAGCTCGTAGGCCGGCACCCTTGATAGCGAGAATCGATCCATCACCGAGATCCAGTGTCATCGTTGCGTCTTGCGGACCTTGTGGCGGCGATACTCCGCCGCAGGCTTCGGCGATCCAAGGCGCGTCCTCGTTGGCGTGCGTCAGCACGGCCACACCATCGAGCGCAAACGCCGAGGCCAGCTGTTGAACGAGCGACGGCAACGGATCGGGATCGCGCAGAACGGTCACGGCCATCGCGGCCAGGGCACGCGCTTCGCCATGGGCGCGCGTGGCGTCGGCCCGACGCCGCGCCGCAAGATCGACGAACCCGCTGACAACACCGCTGACGACGAGGAACGAGACAAGCGCCAACACATCTCGCGTGTTCGCGATGGTCAAGGTGTTGTACGGCGGCGCGAAGTACCAGTTGAGGAGCAAAAAGCCGACGATCGCCGAGACAACCGCCGGCACCAGACCACCAGTCGCCGCGATCGCAACCACCAACAGCAGGTACGCCGGCAAAGCGCTTTCGATCCCGACGTGACTG
>JAYUFA010000186.1:0-2218 GCA_043738925.1 Actinomycetota bacterium | reverse complement strand
GCCAACCTCTGGTTGGCGAACGAAGCACAACGCGTGCTGAGTGAGTGACAGCACGTTGTCGTCGGGGTCGGTGAACCAGGCAACTTTGTCGCCACCGGGCGTGGTCCAAATGCCAAGGTCGTCCTGGCCGAATCCTTCGTAGATCTTGCAAGGCACGCCTGCGGCGCGCAGGGAGCGAACCTCCGTCGCGATGTCGGCGACGCTCCAACCGGCGACGGTGAAAGCTTGCGCGCTGAAGCTCGCCACCGGCGTGACGCGGATCTGTGTGGCGCCCGACGCGAGGACCAGGGCCCATGGTGATTCGTCGACGACCGCGAGGCCGAGCAGGTCGACGAAGAACACTCGCGACCGTGCAAGATCGGTCGTGGGAAGAAAGCCAACAAACGCGCCGGAGGACAACATGGCAACGATGTTGGCCTGAGCAAGCCAATCGCGGGTGGATAGCGTGTGGCCCCTATGGCGAAGCCTCCGATCCTCACCCCGCAGGCCGACGATTTTCCGCAGTGGTACCAGGACATCTTGAACAAGGCCGAGCTCGCGGAGAACGGGCCCGTGCGCGGCACGATGGTGATTCGCCCGTATGGCTATGCCATATGGGAGGGCATGCAGGCCGCGATGGATGCACGGATCAAAGCAGCGGGCGCCGCGAACGCTTACTTCCCGTTGTTCATCCCCGAGAGCTTCCTGCGCAAGGAGGCTGAACATGTCGAAGGCTTCAGCCCGGAGCTGGCCGTGGTCACCCACGGTGGCGGCAAGAAGCTCGAAGAGCCGGTGGTCGTTCGACCGACGAGCGAGATGGTCATCAACCACTACTTCTCGAAGTGGATTCAGAGCTATCGCGATCTTCCGATGCTGCTGAACCAGTGGGCCAACGTGGTGCGCTGGGAGCTTCGTCCGCGCATGTTTCTCCGCACGACCGAGTTCTTGTGGCAGGAAGGCCACACCGCTCATGCCACGGAGGCCGACGCACGTGCGTACGCGTTGCGCATCTTGCACGAGGTGTACGCCGACTTCATGCACAACGTGCTCGCGATCCCGGTGCATGTGGGAGCGAAGACGCGCAAGGAGCGTTTCGCCGGCGCGACGTTCACCTATTGCCTCGAAGGGATGATGGGCGACGGCAAGGCTCTGCAGCTCGGTACCTCGCACGAGTTAGGTCAGAACTTTGCTCGCGCGTTCGACACGACGTTCCTCGATGAAAAGGGTGAGCGGCAGCTCGTGTGGACCACGTCGTGGGGCACATCGACGCGCATGGTCGGCGGGTTGATCATGGCGCACGGCGACGACGCCGGTTTGGTCGTGCCGCCGTCGCTCGCGCCGCACCAAGTGGTGGTTCTGCTCGTCAAGGACGAGGGGGATGCCGCGTCGGTCGCTCGGCGTGTTGTTGACGAGTTGCGCGCGGCTGGTGTCCGCGTGTTGCTTGACGACAAGGTCGCATCGAGCTTCGGACGACGCGCCACCGATTGGGAGCTGAAGGGTGTTCCGGTCCGCATCGAGATCGGGCCCCGCGATCTCGTGAACGGTGTCGTCACCGTGGCTCGTCGTGACGACGCCACGAAGGAGAGCGTCGGGCTCGACGCGGTCGTCGGCCGCACGTCGGAGCTGCTCGATGTCGTGCAGCGGTCGATGTACGCGAAGGCGTTGGCGCGGCGCGATGCCCATACGACTGAGGTCGCCACGGTTGCCGATGCCCTCGAGGCTACGCAACAGGGGTTCGCGCGGGCTCCGTGGGCGGCAATCGGCGAAGTGGGCGAAGCGGAACTCAATCGATCGGCGGTCTCGGTCCGCTGCCTGCTGCGCGCCGACGGCTCGGTGCCAGAATCGCAGGATGAGCCCGACCTCCTAGCGATCCTCGCCCGTAGCTACTAGTGCTTCGACGGCCATCCGTACGTTTGCGGCGGAGGTACTCACTCGCGGTGCGGCTCCGCGTGACGCCCGTGAGCCGATAGCATGACCCTCGCGTAATCCACTCGACCGGGAGGAGGCGTGGGCTTTGCCCACGCCTTTCGTCTGTGAGAGCACGGGTGGCGCTCGGGTACGACGCAGGAGGTGAGCCATGGCAGTGATCGATCGGGTGCGTGACATCGTCGAACCGCTGTGCCTCGACGCCATGCTTGACCTGTACGACCTCGAGCTGAATGGCGGCGTCATGCGCGTCACCATCGACAAGGCGGGCGGGGTCGACATGACCGATATCGCTCAGCTCACTCGTGAGATC
>JAYUFA010000185.1:0-2220 GCA_043738925.1 Actinomycetota bacterium | reverse complement strand
ACGCATCACAGCTACATCCACAACGACGGCTGGCAACTCCGCGCCGGACCGAACAACACCATCGAAACGTACCGGCCCGACGGCAGCCGCTATCACCCGCCCCGAACCACGCCCGCCACCGGGCCACCGCCGAGCGAACCACCTACAGGCGAACCGTCGACGGACGAGCAGCCCGCGGTCGATCCGCCTACAGGCGAGCAGCCCATAGGCGAACCGCCGATGGCCGAGCGGCCTACGGTCGACCCGATCGTCGCCGAGCCGTCAACGGGCGAACCGACTGCGGTGCGACGCGCCGACGAGCACCCGCGCCGAGACGCCGGGTAGGCGAGGCGCGGAGAGGCGCAGCGCGGAGCGTGTCGACGTGCGAGACGCCCGCTCACAACGCACGCACGAACGTCAACACCTTGCGCCCCGAGCATGCGCCATCGACCCGACCATCGAGATGCACCATCGCGTCGATCGGCGTCTCCAACATCAACCGCTGCGACAACGTCGCCACCAACACGACAACATCGCCACCAACACGACAACATCGCCACCAACACGACAACATCGCCACCAACAACAGCCCGTGTTCGCGACCAACATCGGGCCAACGAAGATCGCGTCGATCCGGTCAAGCGACCGCGATACCCGCGTCACCGAAAGCGTCTCCCGGCTGGTCAAACAACACGGCGTCAGAAACCCACACCGTTCCAGTCCAAGGGCCTCTCAGGCCGATACGCGGTCTACCTCATACCCCAGCAATCGGTCGATCGAGGTTTCGGGGATGCGCAATGGGCGTATCCGACCCAGCAACACCGCCGATCAGTCGGCTCCGCGCAGCTCGGCGAGCGCAGCCCAGAGGTCGGCTGCGCTCGTGGGGCCGAGGAACGACCGTTGCACGACCCCGCCGGCGTTGGCCATCAGCACCACGGGCACGGCGTCGATGGCGTAGCGGTCGTGCAGCGCACGGTCGCGCCCGTACTCGACCTCTTGTACCACCACCGATTCGCTGTCGAGCACGCTGATCTTGGTGACGATTTCGCGGCAGGTGTCACAGGTCGCCGACGTGAACGCCGCGACGAGATAGGCTGCGTCGGGCCGCGTGAAGTCGGCCCGATCAAGCTGCTGCGGCACATTCCAGCCGGTTCGTACCGGCGCATCGGGCTGCCGCCGTTGTGCGACCCACCCGACGAGAACAGCGACCACCACCGCGGCCACGACGAACACGTAGCGCACGGAGCGCTCAGCGTTCGGTTGAAGCGTCGTCGCCGATCGGTGCCGGGGCGGGGTGGCTCGCCGCCACGATAGGTACCGGGCCCGAACCGAGGCTCATGTCGATGAGCCGCTTGACCTCGGCGCCATCGATGGTTTCGTATTCGAGCAGCCGCCGGGCCACAAGATCGAGACCCTTGCGATATTCGCCGAGTACCTCGCGGCAGCGGTCTTCTTGCAATCGCAGGATGCGCTCGACCTCTTCGTCGATGACCCGCGCCGTCTCGTCGCTGTAGTCGCGCGTCTGCATGAGATCTTCGCCCAAGAACACCATGCCCTGGCTGCCCCACGCCATGGGCCCGATACGCGTGGACATGCCCCATTCGCGCACCATCTTGCGGGCGAGTTCGGTGTTGGTGACGAGATCGTTGTTCGCACCGGTCGACACCACTCCGAACACGAGCTCTTCGGCAATGCGGCCACCCATGGCGACCGCGAGGCGATCCTCGAGGTAGTTCTGGTCGTAGCTGTGACGATCCTCGGCCGGGAGCTGCTGGGTGACACCGAGCGCCATACCGATCGGCAGGATCGTGACTTTGTGCACAGGGTCAGCGTTCGGCAACACCGTGGCACACACGGCGTGACCCGCCTCGTGGTATGCGGTGAGTTCCTTCTCGCGTTCGGAAAGCACGAGCGACTCGCGGCGCTGGCCCATGAGCACGCGATCGCGTGCCATGTCGAAGTGCTTGGCTCGTACGCAGTCGTCGCCCTCGCGCACGGCGAACAGTGCCGCCTCGTTGACGAGATTGGCGAGATCGGCCCCGCTCATGCCCGGCGTGCCGCGCGCCACGACGTTGAGATCGACATCGGGGCCGAGGCGTTTGCTCTTGACGTGCACCTTGAGGATTTCGATGCGGTCGTCGAGTTCGGGCAGCGGCACGACCACCTGGCGGTCGAATCGACCTGGGCGCAACAGGGCCGGGTCGAGGACGTCGGGCCGGTTGGTCGCGGCCATTATGACGA
>JAYUFA010000184.1:0-2228 GCA_043738925.1 Actinomycetota bacterium | reverse complement strand
GAACATTCGGCGATCGCCTCGACCTACGCGCACGTCACCGCGCCGTTGCGGCGCGTCGGAGATCGCTACGCCAACGAGATCGTGGTCTCGCTGTGTGCACACCGACCGGTGCCCGCTGACGTGCGCGCCGCCTTGCCCGACGTGCCAGCGGCGCTCGGTCGAGGTCAACAGCGTCAGAACGCGCTCGATCGAGCCGCGCTCGATCTGGCCGAGACATTGGCCCTACGCGACCGCGTCGGGCAGGTGTTCGACGCGTCGGTCGTCAACCTCGACTCGCGGCGCGCCGTCATCCAAATTGCCGAGCCGGCCATCGTCAGCGAGATCGACCCACACGGCGTGCAACTCGGTGACGACATCAACGTGCAGCTCACCGCGGTCGACGACAAGAAGCGGTCGTTGCATTTCGTACGCGCGCCGAGCGTCCCGGCGACGACGCTCTCATGACGACGCGGCCTTCATGACCTCGACGCATATTGCGATCGCCGGCGCAGGACTTACCGGCACCCTCGCGGGTATACGGCTGGCTCGACGTGGCCACGAGATCACCATCTACGAACGGCGCACGGATCCGAGATCAAGTGTGCACCATGAAGGCCGCTCGATCAACCTCGCAATGTCCACCCGCGGCTTGGATGCGCTCGAACGTGCCGGGCTCGCGGAGACCGTGCGCTCCACGGGCGTACCGATGCACGGGCGCATGATCCACACGCGCAGCGGTGACACCGCGTTCCAGCCGTACAGCACAAATCCGGCGCACCATCTGCTGTCGGTCGATCGCGACCGTCTGAACGCGACGCTGCTCGACGCCGCCGACAGCGAGCCCCGCGTCGAGCTTCGGTTCGACCACAAGCTCGTCGACTTCTCGTTGCGCGACGACACGATCGAGTTCGAGCATCTCGGCAACACGGTCATCGAACAGCATCCGGTCGTGCTCGGCGCAGACGGTGCGTACTCCGCAGTACGCACACGGATGCAACGCGTCGATCGCTTTCGCTACGAACAGGACTATCTCGAGCATGGCTACAAGGAGCTCACGATCGCAGCGCGCACCGACGGCAGCCCGGCGATCGAGCCGCGCGTGCTGCACATCTGGCCGCGTGGCGGGCACATGATGATCGCTCTTCCCAACCCCGACAACAGCTTCACGTGCACGCTGTTCTGGCCGTTCGGGGGACCCGACGGCTTCGAGACCATCGACACCGCAGACGAGGTCGAACACATCTTCGCCCGCGACTTCGCCGACGCTCATGAACTTGTCGACGACCTCAGCGGTCAATACCTGCGCAATCCGACCAGCTCGCTCGTCACGATTCACTGCTCACCGTGGCACAGCGGCGGCCGCGCGTTGCTCCTCGGCGACGCGGCGCACGCAGTCGTACCCTTCTACGGTCAAGGCGCGAACGCCGCACTGGAAGACGTCTCGATCCTCATGGACACGCTCGACTCGTGCAACGACGAATGGGAGCAGGCGTTCGCGACGTTCTTCGCTACACGCAAACCCGACACCGACGCGCTCGCCGAGCTGGCACTCGACAACTTCGTGGAGATGCGTGACAAGGTCGCGTCGCGTCGGTTCCGGGCCACAGCTGCGCTGCATCGGGTTGTTCATCGGTTGTTTCCGCGCCAGTTCGTCTCGTTGTACGAGCTGGTGACGTTCTCGCGAACCCCCTACGCGCAGGCCGTTGCGCGCGCACGTGATCAAGGACGGCGGGCGACCCAAATCGCGGTCGGTCTCAGCATTGCCCTCGTACTCGTCGCCGGCGGCGTCATTGGAATGGTGTCCGTATGGAACTGAACTACTCGACCTATCTGCGGCTGCCCGAGTTGCTCGGGCTTCAGGCACCACGCTCAGTGCCCGAAGAACACGACGAGCTCTTGTTCATCACCATTCATCAGGTCACCGAGCTATGGATGAAGCAACTGCTGCACGAGCTCGACAAGACACGACACGATCTACGCCTCGGGCAAGTCTCGACCGCAACCGCGACGCTGACGCGCGTGCGGCGCATCCTCAAGGTACTGATCGAGCAGATGGACGTCCTCGAGACAATGACGCCGTTGTCGTTCTCGGCCTTTCGCAATCGCCTCGAACACGCGAGCGGCTTCCAGTCGATGCAATTTCGTGAGCTGGAGTTCGTGCTCGGATACAAGCGTGCCGGCATCCTCGACCACTACCCAGCCGACCTGCCAGGCCTCGACGCAGCCCGCGCGCGGCTCCATCAGGCGTC
>JAYUFA010000183.1:0-5899 GCA_043738925.1 Actinomycetota bacterium | reverse complement strand
CACTCATTGCGCCTGCGCTGCCAACTCGCGGGAACCAATCGTGGGCAGCGGTCGTTGGCTGAGTATGGGTCGTGCGACGGCTCACGCCGGAGTTGTTGACGGTTCTCCATGTACTCGTTTCGTCACCGGCGCACGTCGCCCGAACCCGCAGTGTTGCGCCCGGGCGTGCCCACCTGGGAAGCGATCGCGCGAGAGCACGGCCGTTTCCTGTATTCGGTGGCCTACCGCCTGAGCGGGAACCACGACGACGCGCAGGATCTGGTGCAGGAGGTGATGGTCAGAGTGCAACGTGGCTTGGCAACCTATGAGCCGGGCAACCTCGAAGGTTGGCTCGCGCGCATCACCACCAACACGTTCCTCGACGATCGTCGGCGCCGCGCTCGACGCCCCGAGACGGCACTCGGCGACGAGCCCGATCGCTTCGTCCCCGCCGCGCCATCGCCCGATGAGGCACTGGCCGAGGTCGTTCTGCCCGATGACGTGCAGGCGGCTATCGCCGAGCTCGCTCCCGACTTCCGCGCCGCGTTGGTGTTGTGCGACGTGGTCGGATTGCCCTACGGCGAGATCGCCGAGCACCTGGGCGTTCCCGTAGGCACGGTGCGCAGCCGCATCCATCGCGCCCGCGCGCAGTTGCGAGAGAAACTCCGATGAGCGACGAACGACTCAGTGCGTGGCTCGATGATGAGCTCGCTCCCGCCGAACGCGTCGCGTTCGACCACGAGCTTGCTGGTTCACCACCGTTGCGTGGCGATCTCGATCAGTTCGCGGCGGTGCGCGCGATGGTGCGCGAGTTGCCGCTGGTCGATCCTCCGACCGGGTTCTTCGATGGCCTTGCTCGCACAACGCCGCGGCGTCACGATCGCGCGCGGCGGCGCCGTATGGGTGCCGGCGTGCTTGCCGCGGTCGCAGCTTGGTTGTTGGTGCTCGGCTTCGGTGCGGGTGTCGGCGCGTTGAAGATCGTGCCGCCGCTCGAAGCGCTCGCGAGCCGTCACGCCACCGCATACGCCGCAAGTGATGGTTTCAGCGAGATGCCGATGGCCGACGCGAAGAGCCTTGGTCCAATGATGAGCGACATGCCACTCGTCGCGGCCTGGCACGATCAGACGGTTGTGCAGCTGGTCTACGCCGATGCCGCCGGCCCGATCTCGGTGTTTCGCCAAGCTGGCTCACTTGATGGAACGCGCATGCCTGACGGCGTGGAGGCGATGAAGGTTTCGGGTATGTCGGCGTGGTCGATCGAGATGCACAACCTTGCTGTCGTCGTCGTCGATGCCGGCGACGCCGTTTACACCGTGGTCGGGAAATCGAGCGTGATCGACCACGTCATGACGATGGCGGGCGCTGTGCCACCGGTGCATCGGTCGTCGTCCCTGTGGGATCGCACCACGCGTGGATGCCATCGCATTCTGGACGACGTCGGCCTGTAGCGCGAGTTCGCCCAGCCCGTGCGCGCCCGGCAGCGCGACGCCTGACGTTGCACCGAAGGAGATGAGGGGCACGGAACAGGTAAACGGCGGCGCAAAGAGTTTGCTCGCTGTTTGGTGAACCGCCGTGTCGATGTCTTTGGCGTGTAACGCGAGCCCCGTACGGTGCGCGAACTGTGAACGCACAACCGACTCGTGAATACAAGGTGCTGGTCGTCGAAGACGAGGCGTCGTTTGCCGATGCCCTCGTCGTCGGACTCGAACGGGAGCGATTTCGTGTCGCGGTGGCCACCGACGGACCGTCGGCGCTGGAGCGGTTCGATCACCTCTCGCCCGACATTGTGTTGCTCGATGTGATGTTGCCCGGCATGTCGGGTCTTGACGTGTGCCGCGAGCTGCGCAATCGATCAACGGTGCCGATCGTCATGGTCACCGCGCGCTCCTCCGAGGTCGACGCAGTGGTCGGTCTCGAGCTCGGTGCAGACGACTACATCGCCAAGCCGTATCGGCTGCGTGAGCTCGTGGCGCGCATCCGCGCGCTGTTGCGACGCAGTGAGTTCCGCGAGCGCAATCCCGAGGTCACGCGCCGCATTGAGGTCGGCGACGTCGTGATCGACATCGAGCGTCACGAAGTGATCGTGCGTGGCATGCCGATGACCATGCCCTTGCGCGAGTTCGAGTTGCTGGCATTGCTCGCTGCGCACCCGGGGCGCGTCATGACGCGTGACCATCTGATCAGTCGCCTGTGGGGTGCCGACTACGTGGGCGACACGAAAACGCTCGATACGCACATCAAGCGCCTGCGTGCGAAGGTCGAAGAAGATCCGCAGGACCCGACGCGCATCGTGACGATCCGCGGCCTCGGCTACAAGTTCGACTTGGTGTAGCCGCTGGCGACGAGCACGACCTGTTCGGCGAGGCGACCCGGCAGCGCGAGTCAGATCCGGAGGCGCTCGACTGTTTGCCCAGTGAGCGAGGCGATCAGCTCGAAGTCCTTGTCGAGATGAAGCACCGTCAGGCCGGCCAGCTCGGCCGTCGCGGCAATCAGCACGTCCGGAATTGCCGGCGCTCGATGCTGTCCACGATCAGCGAGGAACTGCTGTACCTCGATGGCGCGGTCCTCGATTGCCGGTGTGAGATATTCGGTCGACATCCATGCCAACGGCACTCCGGACACCGCGGCGCGAAGCTCGGCGCCCGAGCGCGCTGAGAACCCGACTTCGAGACGCGTCATCGACGTGATCCGCACGAGCCCTCGCTCGATACGGTTTGCCCACTCCGCTGCGTCGACGCTGGCGCCGAGCCGCACCAACGCCGACTTGTCGATCAACCAGTCGGTCACCGCCACGCCTGATCGATCACCGCCGGGTCAACGAGATCACTGAACCGCTCGGCGAACGACACGAGACCTTCGACAGCGACCGTGTCCGCCAAACGGCGTTCGCGCGCCAGTGAGCGACGCAGGTACTCGCTGCGCGACAACCCGAGCCGCCGAGCGTTCGCGTCGATTGCCTCGACGACGTCGTCCGGAACGCCGCGAATCAACAGATCCGACATTGGAAACCTCCCTCGTCGATATCGTACGATATCAGTCGCGAGGCTGTTGCGGCGCAACCGCAACGCGTGGTTGTGGACGCGGGTTGGGCCGAACATCGTGCGACGCGGCATCGCGCAGGTCGATGGCCCCGTTCATCTGAGCGACCGCGTCGCGCCACGCGATGCCGGTACCGCTTCGGCCGCGGTCGCGTCGCGATCGTCGGGGGCTACGCGTCTCCCAACGCGTGTTGAGTCCCTGTTCGACGCGACGTGCGTACCACAAGGTCACAAGCGCAAAGGTCGTCGCGCCGATCGCCAACACGGGCGCGCCCAAACCGCACACCGACCCGATCATCGCGGTGAACATGATCGCCGCCGCAGAGGTGAGCCCCGACTGCTGCTTCGCGTCGCGAAAGATCACGCCCGAGCCGAGGAACCCGATGCCGGTGATAACACCGTGCAGCACGCGCGTCGGGTCGCCGTGGGCACCGACAACGGCAGCACCTGCACCTGTAGCCATCGCCGATGCCGCGGATACCAAGATGTGCGTTCGCAGCCCCGCAGCCTTACCGGAACGCTCGCGTTCCATGCCGATCGCGGCGCCGCACGCCGCACCGAGCCCGGTGAACCCGAGTACCTGTACCTGAGCAGCGAGCGACATCATGCTTCATGAGTCGGACGACCTACGCGACCCTTTGAGCCAGTTCACCCAGTGTTCGCCCGACGGCGCTCACCTATGCCTTCGCGACGCGTTGGCGCACGAGTTCTTGGCCGAACGTGGTGAGGAAGCGCTGCGTCTCGGCCAGCTTGTCGTTCTTGATGGTCTGCCCGCTGCCGCCCTTGATGGCGTCAGCGACGTTGAGGCGCAATTGGTTGGCCACGTCGCTGCTCGGCTCGGGCGCAAACAACTTGCTGTTCGGTTGATCGTTGACGAGCAAGGTCATGCGCTCGTAGCGCGTGCCCGTCGGTGTCTTGATGGGCCAGTGCCACCACAGCGTGGTCCACGTCGTGTCGTTGTCGGGGTTCGTCCATGACAACGTTCCACCGACGATGCCATTGCCGAGATCGATCGAGTGCTGCTTCGACACGCGGTATCCGTGGAACTTGTAACACGCCTCGATGCCATAGGCCGTGAGCGCGTCGCGACTCGAGGTCTCGATGATGTCGGCGAAGATCGGCAGCGTGCTCTTGATCGTGTTGGCGTCGCCCTGCGAATCGGTGAACACGTAACGCACCCATGTTGAGTCGCTGCCGAAGAAACGTTTCGCCCAATCGATGCGCTGGTTCTCGGCCAGGTTCCAACCGTTTGGTGTTTCACGCGTCACTGCGAACGACGCCAACCGTGGCGACCCGAGGCTCGACGCAACGGGGTCGCTCTTGCTGAGATCGGAGTTGAGCACACCCAACGCCAGCGCGATCACTATCACCGAGCCGAACGCGACGCGCGCTTTCGGACGGTTCGGCGCCGTCGTGCGCTGAGCGCGAGGTGTACCAGCGTTTCGTAGGCGTAGACCGAACGGCTTCATCATCACGAGCATCGCGACGATCGCGAGGTTGAACACGACGAGGCCGATCACTGGGTGGAACCCGTCGAGTGCGACGCGTTCGCCCCAGGCACGCGCCGCGCCGAAGATGATCAGGATGCGCGCGATGTTGAGGATCCATACGAGGATCGCTCCCATACCGAGCCACAGTGTTTTGCGTACGCGTGAGCCTTCGACGACAAGCACGAATGCGAGGCCGACGATGAAGAACCCGACGACGCCGTTCGCGCCCGAGCAGGCAGAGGCCACGCTCATCGTGATGCTCTGCGTTCCGTGAGTGATCGAGAACAACGAACCATCGCCACCCGGCAGTGGCTTCGCCAGCGGCATCGGGCCGAGCGCGGTCTTGATGCCAGAAATGGTGACCAGCGTGAAGCGCCCGAGCCAGCGATCGAGGACCTGGTTGTATGGCCATGGCCACGCGAGGAACATGAACAGCACGCCGGTGCGGATGCGCCACAAGGTGCGCACGCCGAACAGCAACGCAACGACGCCGGCGATGAAGAACGGCAGCGACAGCAGATCGATGCGCCACACCCAGAACTCGGTCGACAGTCGCGCGGGTAGCAACAGGTTCATCAGCAATGGGCCGACCACGAGCGGTACGCCGAGGATCCAGTCGAGCTGACGATCATGGATCGGCGGTTCGTTCTTCGGTCGACTGTTCATCACCGCAAGCGCGGCGGCGATTGCGGGCACGAGCGCAAGATGCGCGAGCGGCGTGTCGAGGCTGAGCGCGGCGATGAGCGTGCGGATCGACGTGTGGTACGCGACGACGATGATCGCGATGGCGATCGCGGGACGAATTGCTTCCTTGCCGAGGAACATTTGACGGCCGGCTGAGCGTGGCACTCGCTCTGGCCGCGGCTCTCGTGGCGGCACGCTATGAGGCGACATGATCAGACTCATTGGAACCTCATGGGGTTGATGATCGACGCCCTTGAAGGGTCAGTCAAGGCACCCGCGGGCTCTCGCCAAGAGTTCGCCCTTTGGTCATCTCCCGTCGGTTCGAGGTTCGCCGTCGACACGTCAAGATGTCGTCGTGACCGCTACGCACGTCGACGAGCGCGCTGCGCGTGACCATGACGCGCCGCAACGGGACACCGACGCTGCCTACGCCGGCCTCGAACCACGCAACATCGTGATCACCGTGACGCCCGCCGATCGGATCTTCCGCGCGCTTGCCGGCGGCGTGGGTTCGTTCTCGCTGTTCATCGTCGGCGCCACAGCACTCTTCCTGTTCATCAAAGCGCGACCCGCGATGCAACATGCGGGCTGGATCGGCTTCTTCACCCACAGCGTGTGGAACAACGCGAACGGCAACTTCGGCGTCTACGGCCTGCTCGTCGGCACGGTTCTGATCGCCGCGATTGCGTTGACAATCGCGGTGCCGAT
>JAYUFA010000182.1:0-5906 GCA_043738925.1 Actinomycetota bacterium | reverse complement strand
GGGCGTGATGACGATGCGCGCTCGCGCGGCAGAGCGCGGCAGTGATCGTGCGAGAAAATGGCGCTTGATCGCCGAGAAGTTCTCCGGCTGCTCGAGTGGCTGAAGATCATGAATCGTGAGCACGCGCGGCCCGGGTGCCACCGACGGCACCCGACCCCCCACATGATGCACGACGTCAAAGCGCTTTCGTGTGCGCGCAGCGAGCCACGTGCTCTCGGCGATGACGCGCAGTGGCTTGTTGCGGCCGTCGAGACGCGCCGGAATACAACGCACGCGCTCGGCCAGCTCGGGATATGCATCGATGAACGGTCGGAGTACGAAGGTCGTGACTTCGACCTCGGCCGCGGCGTGCTCCGCGAGTGCGAGCAGTTGACGAGTGGCGTACTCCTCGCTGCCGCCGACAACGCCCGGCCGCAGCCAGAGAAGATTCCAGGCTACGCGGATCATGCGCCTAGGCACGATCGATACGCCTCAACAGTGCTCGCCGCAGCGCGCTCCCACGTGAAGATCGCGGAACGCGTGCGGCCTGCAACGCGGAGCGAGTCAGCGAAGGACTCGTCATTGACAACACGTTCGAGCGCGTCGACAAGCGCGTCGCCGTCAAGCGGATCGACCAATACACCCGCGTCGGCTGCAACTTCTTCGGTTGCCGTCCCCGCCGAGGTGATCACCGGAGCGCCGGCCGCCATCGCCTCGAGTACCGGCATGCCGAACCCTTCAAGCAGACTCGGGTAACAGAACGCGACGGTGTTCGCGTACAGCACATCGAGATCGGCACGCGACACATGGCCCAGCACGCGCACCTGGGCACGTGCCGGCGATACGACCGCGGCGAGGTCCTCGTTCCATCCGGCAGGACCCACGAGTGCAAGCTCGACGTCGCCGATGCTCGCGCGATGAAACGCCGCGGCGAGCCGTGCGAGATTCTTGCGCGGCTCGATCGTACCGACGAAGAGCACGTACCCACGACGACGCAACCCAAGACGCGTCAACACCTCGGCCGCATTATCCGGCGAGACCGCGGCCGCGGGGTTGACTCCCCACGGCACGATACGCAACCGCGCCTGGTCGATACCCGCGGCAGCACAATCGCGACGCGTGGCCTCCGAAGGGCACAGCACCAAGTCGGCGTCGCGTTTGGTCAGTGCCAGGCTCTGGCGGAAGAACCGAAGACCGTTGCGAGTGGCATGCTCGGGATAATGCTCGAACGCGAGGTCGTGCACCGTGACAACCAGCGGCACGCTCCGCGGCGGAATCGCCATGCCGGTTGCGTGGATCAGGTCAACCGGTCCAGTCGCTGCTTCGACGCGCGGTCGGCGCAGGGTGTGCCAGCTCTCGTAGAGAGCGCGGCGCGGCAAGGGTAGAGACCGCACCGGCATCGGCGGTCGCAACTCGGTGGCGGTTGCGCTGCGGTGGCGCGCCGACACACCCACCAGCTCGACGTCATCGGGCATCGCTCGCGCCACACCGAGCGCGGACGTCGCGGTGCCCCCGGGCACACGATGCCAGCATTGTTCGACCGTGTAGGCCACCCGCAGCGTCACGGCCGACAAGTCTGGCACCTCGCGAACCCCTCACTTCCATTCTGCGGCGGAACGCTGCCGAACGCGTTCCCTCAACGCGGCGGAACGCAGCCCAACACGGCGGCGAACGATGCGGCGGTGCGTTCAACGCCTTCGCGTAGCTGCACGACCGGCTCCCAACCGAGCAGCGTGCGGGCCCGCGTGATGTCGGGCTTGCGCTGTGTTGGGTCGTCCTGCGGCAGTGGCTCATAGACCAACTCGGACGACGAACCGACCACGTCCAAAACGATCTTCGCGAGCTCAATGATGGTGAACTCGTTCGGGTTGCCGATGTTTACCGGGTCGTGAATGCCGTCCGCGTCCAGCAGCGCCAGGAAGCCGCGCACTTCGTCGTCGACGAAACAAAAACTGCGGGTCTGCGCGCCGTCGCCGTAGATCGTGATCGGTTCACCGCGCAACGCCTGCACGATGAAGTTCGACACGACTCGCCCGTCGCCGGCGCGCATCTGGGGGCCATAGGTGTTGAAGATGCGCACCAGCCGCGTGTCGAGCCCGTACGTACGGTGATATGCCATCGTGAGTGCCTCACCGAAGCGCTTGGCCTCGTCGTACACGCTGCGCGGCCCAACCGGGTTGACGTTTCCCCAGTAGGTCTCGACCTGCGGATGTACGTGCGGATCGCCGTACACCTCACTCGTGGACGCGGTGAGGAAACGCGCGCCATGAGCGCGCGCGAGGTCGAGCGCGTGCATCGTTCCGAGGCTGCCCACCTTGAGCGTTTCGATCGGCAATGCGAGGTAATCCGGCGGCGACGCAGGCGACGCGAAGTTCAACACCGCGTCCACCTTGCCGGGCACCGTGAACGGCTCGGAGATGTCCTGCTCGATGAACGTGAAGCTCGCGTTCTGCTCGAACGGCGCGATGTTGCTGCGATCGCCAGTGACGAGGTTGTCGATACACATGACGTCGTCACCACGATCGAGCAAGTGGCGGCACAGATGCGAGCCGAGAAAGCCCGCGCCGCCGGTGACGACCACGCGTGCCATCAGCGCCGCCCGATGCCCGCGTAGGTGAAACCGCGTCGGTGCAACGCACCGCGATCGAGGATGTTGCGCGCGTCGACGATGCTGCGTGTTCCCATGCAGTTCGCGAGCTTGTCGAGGTCGAGCCATTTGAACTCGTCCCATTCAGTGAGCAACACCGCAACCGCCGCACCTTCGCACGCGGCATACGCATCCTTCACGAGGTTGATGCCAGGCAACGGGGGCACCGTGACCGCCGGGTCATACGCGCTCACCTGAGCGCCGCGTTCAAGCAGTCGTTGGACAATCTCGATCGCGGGCGATTCGCGCAGGTCGTCGGTTCCCGCCTTGAACGTGAGGCCGAGCACACCGACGCGCACGCCCTCGAGCGAACCACCGGCAGCATCGACGATCTTCTGCACGACGCGTGCGAATTGCTCGTCGTTGACCGCGATCACGCCGCGCAGGAAGGCGAAGTCGTAGCCGGCGTCCTCGGCGATGCGGATCATGGCTCGCGTGTCTTTCGGGAAGCACGAGCCACCCCAACCAGGGCCGGGCTTGAGGAACTCGTGGCCGATACGCCGGTCGTAGCCGATGCCCAACATGACGTCGTTCACGTCGGCATCAACGGCCTCACATACCGCCGCGACCGCGTTGACGAACGAGAGTTTCGTCGCCAAAAACGCGTTCGACGCGTACTTGATGGTCTCCGCCGACGGCGCGTCGGTGATCATGATGGGAGCCCGCACGCCGAGATACAGCGACGCGACCCGCGATGCCGCGCCTTGATCGTCGGCGCCGATCACCACGCGATCGGGATGCAGGAAGTCGGACACCGCCGAGCCTTCGCGCAAGAACTCAGGGTTCGAAACGACGTGCACGTCGCTGCGGTTCAGCGCCTGCTCGACGAGACGGGTCGAACCCACGGGAACAGTCGACTTGTTGACGACGATCGAACCGCGACCGAGGTGCGGCGCGATCTCGCGAGCAGCCGACTCGATGTAGCTCAGATCGGCGGAACCATCGAGGCCCTGCGGCGTCGGCACACAGAGGTAGATGAACTCGCAACCCTTGACCGCGTTCGCCGCACCGAGGACGAAGCGAAGCCGACCGGCCGCGAGACTCTCCTTGACGATTGCTTCGAGACCCTCTTCGTGGATCGGAATACGCCCGCCTGCGAGCATCTCGACCTTGGCCGCGTCGATATCGGCACACACGACCTCATGGCCGAGGTGCGCGAAGCACGCGCCGGTCGTGAGACCGACATAGCCGGTCCCGATGATTGCGATGCGGTTGGCCATGAATCCTCCGAGCCGGACGTACCCATCTTTTCGGTAACTCTGCGCTCCGCGAAAGGGCTTTCCGTGGAACTCGCGGGCATCGCTACTTGCAGGTGACGCCGTCAGGGGGGCGACCGTAGATGCCCGATGTCGTCGTAGGTGCGTCGGAAGGCGGTGGCAGGGCGACCGTCGTCGTCGTGGACGTCTCCGTGGTTGAAGAAGAACCACCGGAAGTCTTCGAAGAGCTATGAGAAGTTGTCGACGCCGCCGCGGTGGATGTCGACGCGCCCGAGGTGCCCAAACCCGGAAACGAGCCCGCCATGTCTTGCTCGGACTTGGCCAGCAGCAAAATGCCTTGGTAATCCGAACCCAACGTGATCTGCAGCTTTCCGAGCCCGGTGACCTCTTGATAGGTCGGATCGGCCCACAGGTAGCGGCTGACGAGCAACGCTGCGTCACGCTGATCAGCCGAGTACTGCACGACGGTGCGCGGTTGCACCGGCCCCGGGCTGATCTTCACTGATCCATTGATACGGAATCCGCGACCGACCAACAGCGTGTCGGGCTTGCTGTTTTCGACAACCTTGCCGCGTGCGTCGATCAGATCAAGCTTGACCTGCCGCGGCTCAAGCGTGCTGCCGAGCCCGCGGAAGATGTCGAGCTTTGGTTGCGCGAGCGCTTCGTCGATGAAGATCACGCTCGCCTCACCCTCGAACCCGCCATTGCCCGGCAACGCAAACCGCTGCAAATTGGTCGGGTCAAAGCTTGCAAACGACTCACCCAGGTGGATGAGATCCTTCACCGACAGTTGGGCATCGAGCGTGATGGCCTTGCCGTCTTTCGCCGCAGTCAGAAATCGCGTGAGCACAGTGGGGTTGCGTGCGCCCTTGCTCACGGCGCGGTCGAGCGCGAGCACCAGAAAGTCGCGCTGACGTTCGACGCGCCCGTAGTCGTTCGTGTTGTCAGGCGTCCAATGCCCATTGATCTTCTGTTCATAGTGACGGCTGCGCACGTAGTTGAGGGCTTGATCGCCGTTCAACACATGACATCCCGCGTTGGCATCGAAGAACGAGCCCTCGTCGCGCGCGTCGTACGGGAAATACACCGGTACGCCACCCAGCTCGTCGACCACCTTCCGGAACCCCGAGAAGTTCACGATGATGAAGTCGTCGATAGGGATGTCGAGAAACTCCTTGACCACCTTGACCAGACCGCCGGCGCCACCAAGCTGCACAGCCGCATTGATCTTCTCGCGGATGCTCGGCACCCAGATGTCGCGGTTGATCGACATCACGTACGCCTGGCCGGTGTTGGGCTCGACGCGCATCACCATGATCGTGTCCGCCAGCAACGTGTTGGCACGCCCCTCGAGAAGTGGGTCGCCGGCGTCGACACCATCGTTCTCCGTGGTGCCGACCAGCAAGATGTTGCGCGGCTCGCCAGGGTCGACATTCGTGCGATCGGTGAGCACCCCGGCCGGGATCTCGATGCGCGGGATCGATGCGATGTCGTTGTACACCGTGTGCACGGTGGAAGCGGTGTACAGCGAGCCCGCGACCAACGCGACGCAACCGAGAAGCAAGATGCGCTGGGGCCAGCTGCGTCGATACTTCACGCCGGGCCGCTCCTGCACAGCCAGACGCTACCAGCGCGGCGCACCGGTACCGGCGCGGGTCACCCGGCGATATCGGCGCGGGCGGCCGCGGGCGACCAGAATGCAGCGGTGAGCAGATCGCGCGGCGTGTCGGACGAATCGCCGTTGTGCGTGGTGGGCGATCGCATCGGCACTGGCCTTGTCGACATCACGAGCGACCTCGCCGCGCTCGAATCGTCTGGCTTTTGGGCAGTGGTTCTGCCGTATGCAGGCTCGCCGATTTGCGCCCGATTCGCGCGGGTTCGTCCAGCCACGCCGTGGCCCGGCGCGCCTTGGTACGGGCCCGCGCGCGACGAGTGGACCTCGAGTCTCGACGCCGACGCGTTCCGACGCCGCGTGCAAACCATCCGTGCCGCTATCGCCGCAGGCGACGTGTACCAGGTGAACCTCACGCGCCGTCTTTCGGCCACGATGCCGGCGCATCCCC
>JAYUFA010000181.1:0-2234 GCA_043738925.1 Actinomycetota bacterium | reverse complement strand
ATACAC
Source organism: Actinomycetota bacterium (assembly GCA_043738925.1). Classification (GTDB taxonomy): domain Bacteria; phylum Actinomycetota; class Acidimicrobiia; order Acidimicrobiales; family WLNW01; genus WLNW01. Next base: position 2,228 of record JAYUFA010000181.1, on the reverse strand, counting down.
ACGATCATCCCCGCACAGATCTCCGCGCCTGCGGTCGCCAACTCACCGAGCACAGCGTGGTACATGGACTCATCCGCATCGATGCTTCGGCGAAACTCCGCGACGATCACGCGCATGCGCGCAACGCCGACCTCGCCCGGCGCATCGCGAGCCAACTTCTCAACCGCGACATCGAGCCCGTCGGCGACACTGCGCTGCAAGCGATGTCCGGGGCGAACTTGCACGCGGACCACTGACCACTGCTCGATCGCGGCCCGCAGCGCAATCGCGTCGACGGTGCTCCGAGCGCCCATTCCCGCAACGCCCACGATCATCACGGGTCGCTGCGGAAACGTGACTGGTGGCGCGTCGCCGGCAACCAGTTGTAGGCGAGCGCCGCTCGGCGCGAGATCCCAGCGGAACGGGCGACGGAACGGGTTGGTTCGGTCGTCGTCACGAGCAAGCGGATCGATTCGCCATAACGCTCGCGAGCGCATCGAGGTTCGACGTCCTTTGTCCCGTGCGGGTTACGACCTCGCCCGCGTCCTCTCTTGTCGTCCGTGCGCCCCTTTGCGTGAGGCGTTGTGCCTAATTTGGGTCGCCTGACCTCGCTGTCAGCCGTCCGGTTGTAGGCCGATCGACGCCTTGACCTGGGCCGCACGGCCCCTCACCATCGAGGCCGACTCGAATCGCGCCGAAACATCGGGCATGGCAACCGCAGAGCAGGAGCACGCAAGCCCCGAGCCCAACGGCTCAGTAGATCTTCGTGCCAGTCTCCCGTTCCAGGCACGAGTGGTGGACTCCCTGATCCCACTCGTTCAACGCAGCGCCGGACGAGCTGCGTTACTCCGCGACGCGCGACTTGAGATAGCGGTCAGCGCGGCGGGCGAACCGGCGTTACGTTTCGTCGGCAGCACGCACTGAGCTCAAGAGGTTCAGCGGATAGGTGAAGCGTCGCGGGCGTGCGCTCGACATCTCGCCTGTTCCAGGCGAGATCAACGACGGTGTTGCTGGGTCGGATGCGCCTATCCGCGCATCCTCTCATCCGCGAGGTGCGCCGTGTCGTTGAACGAGCGCAACGAAGCACCATGCGGGCCGACGCCGATGCGCATGATCGATGCCGGCGCCACGAAGCAGCGCCACGACACCTCATCGCCAACGCCGAGCGCCCAGCCAAAGGCGGCCTTGATCGGCGACACGTGGGTGACGACGACCACATCACTACGCGTCGCCGCGACGGCAAGCTCGGCGCAGGCTTCGCGCACGCGTTGGCCGACGGATCGAAGCGACTCGCCAGACGGTGGCGCAAAGTCAAGATCGGTTCGCCACTTTGCCCACACATCAGCAGGCACGTCCGAGTTCGCGACGCCGTCCCATACCCCGTAGTCCAGCTCGAGCCAACGGTCATCAAAAATCACCGGCTGACCGAACGCCTCGGCAGTCTCGCGTGCTCGTTGCAGCGGGCTCGCGATCACCAGATCGATTCGGCCTACGGCAGCCGCGAGTGCGCGGGCCTGGACACGACCGGTGTCATCGAGTGGCACATCGCGACGACCGAGCAACTGGCCAGCGGCGTTGGCGGCGGTACGACCATGACGCACGACGATCAGCATCAGCGAACCGACCTATCTCGATCGAGGCGGCCGCTGACGACGAATCGCCGACGGGGTGCCGGCGCGACGAGCGCGTAACGGCGAATGATCCACGCGGCGCCCGCAAAGCCGACGACCTCGAGCACCAGTGACGCGCCAAGGTGGCCGCGCTCGGGCACTTCGCCGTGACCGAAAGCGTGGCCGCCGAGAAAGGGCCACCAGAACAGCGAAGCGTGCGCCCACGTGCCGTCGGCCACGAGGTGCAGAAACAGGCCGATCGGTACGCCGACGAGACGACGGGCCACCAGGCGGCGACCGCGCGTGACCAAGGCCACGAGCACGAAAGCGACAACGCACCCGACCAGCGTGTGCAGCACATACGGGTGCCCGACCACGACCTCGATCACCGGCAGGACCGCGCCGGCGATCACGAAGCGGTAGTCCATCGCTGGGCTATCGAAGACGGCAGCCACCACCAAAACCGCGAACGCGGCGAACCAGACAAACATGATTCAGCGAACGAGCATTCGGCCGCACTCCTCACAGTGCACGACCTCACTGCTGTCGAGCTTGCGAATCCGCGCGACCTCGACCGCTGACAACTGCAGATGACAACCGCGACACGAGCTGCCTTCGAGCCGAGCGACCGCGACGCCA
>JAYUFA010000180.1:0-5932 GCA_043738925.1 Actinomycetota bacterium | reverse complement strand
TGCAATTCATCACCGGCCGTTGATATCGCTCGGTCGGCTGACGGCGCCGCCAATGGCGCGAGACCGATACGATCACGCCCCGTGACTCCCGTCCTGCCTGCCGTCATGGGCGTCGTGAACGTGACCCCCGATTCGTTTTCCGATGGCGGCCACCACAGCGACACCGACAGTGCCGTCGCGCACGGCCTGCAGCTGGTCGCGGAGGGTGCCTCGGTGCTCGACGTCGGCGGCGAGTCCACGCGGCCAGGTGCTGACTCCGTGCCCGAGCCGGTCGAGCTGGCGCGTGTCGTGCCCGTGATCGAGGGCTTGCGGACTGCGTTGGGCGACACCGTGCGATTGTCGATCGATACGCAAAAGGCCGCGGTCGCCCGTGCGGCGTGCGCCGCAGGGGCCACACTCGTCAACGACGTGTCGGCCACGTTGGCGTCGGTCGCGGCCGAATGCGGCGCGGGGTACGTCGTGATGCACCGCCGCGGCGACGCGAAGACCATGCAGCTCGCACCTGAATACCTCGATGTCGTTGCCGAAGTCGTCGAGTTTCTCCGCCGCCAAGCAGCCGCGTCCGTTGCGCTCGGTGTCCGCGAGGTGTGGGTGGACCCGGGACTGGGGTTCGCCAAGACCGCTGCGCACAACTGGCGCGTTGTGGCCCATCTCGACGAGATCGTCGCACTCGGCTACCCGGTGTTGATCGGTGCAAGCCGAAAGAGTTTCCTCGGCCTTGCGCTTGCGACAAGCGACGGTGTTGCGGCAGTCGCCGCCGACGATCGCTGCGAGGCCTCACTCTCTGTGGCCACGTGGGCCATGCTCCACGGGGTACGGATGGTGCGCGCACACGATGTGCGCATGACCGTGCACGCAGCGCGAGTGGTCGCAGCATGAAGGGCAAATGGGCGCTCGGTATTCCGCCGCGCCACTTCACGTGGGTGTTGAAAAACAAGCTGGCGATTTGTGAACGGCCGGGCGGCTATTCGACGAACCATCGTCGCGTGCGACGCCAGGAAGAGATCATCTGGATTCGCGAGAACCGCTTTGATTGTGTGATCTCGCTGATCACGTCGCCGCACAATCTGCACAACTACGACGAGCTCGGTGTGCAGTGGCGGCATCGCCCGTTCAACGGTGTCGCTGATGGCCTTGACGCCGTCGTCGCTCTGTATCGCGAGATTCAGTCGTTGTTGCGCGACAACAAGAAGGTCGTCGTGCACCGCGACGAGCTTGGCGATCATGTCGTCGGGCTCATGGCCGGCTATTTGTTGTGGAGCGGGCTGGTCACGAGCGGCCCGGAGGTCATCACGGTCATCGAGCGCATCGCGCAACGCCAACTCGGCTCGATCGGTCGCGAACTTGTGGCACAGGCCGAGCAGCTTCGAGCGTCGCCAGCCGGCGATGTGTCGCCGGGGGCGTTATGAGCGATCGCATCGAACTGCGCGGGCTCGCCGTGCTGGCCTTGTGCGGCGCACTGCCCGAAGAGCGTGTGCGGCGTCAACCGTTCGTTGTCGATGTCGACGTGTTCTGCGATCTGCGTGCGGCGTGCGCGAGCGACGACCTTGACGACACGATCAACTACGGCCTGTTGTGTCAACAGGTTGACGACATTGCGCGCGACGAGCAGTTCACACTGCTCGAGCGATTCGCGCAGCGCGTCGCCGATGTGCTCTTGGCCGATGCACGCATTTCCTCGGTGACCGTGTCGGTGCGCAAGATGCGGCCACCCGTGCCGCAGCAGCTCGATACGAGCGGCGTGCGCATCCATCGCGAGCGCTGATGACGCGGGCGTTCCTGGACCACCAGCCGAAAGCCGTCAGCTCTCGGCGGGCCTTCTTGGGGCTCGGCTCGAACCTCGGTGATCGCGTTCGCTACGTGCGCGAGGCGATAGAGGCGCTACCTGACGTCGTTGCCGTGTCGCGCTTGTATGAAACGGCACCCGTGGGTGGGCCGAGCCAAGGACCGTTCCTCAACGTGGTCGTGCAACTCGAAACGGAGCTCGACGCACGCGGCTTGCTCGGTTTGTGCCGCGAGCGCGAAGCCGCCGCGCAACGGGTTCGCGAGGAGCATTGGGGTCCCCGCACACTCGACGTCGATGTCTTGTGGATCGACGGTGTCACGGTCAACGAACCCGATCTCGTGGTGCCGCATCCGCGAATGTTCGAACGCGCCTTTGTGTTGTTGCCGCTTCGTGACCTCGCGCCCGAATTGGTGCCGGCGGACTTCGTTGATCCGCTCGCCTCTGACGTGCGCGCGATCGGGAACCTGTAGGCGATCGAGCGATCATGGCGCAGCTACCGCGAGCGTTTCGCGTCATCGGTCCCGGGCGCGCCGGAGGTGCGTTCGAACAAGCGCTGATGGCGGCCGGCTGGTCGGCGCTACCCGCGCTGCGGCGAGGTGACTCGGTTCGCGACGCGGCCAGCGATGTCGAGTTGGTCGTGATCGCAACCCCCGATCGTTCGATCGCCGCGGTTGCGGCGTCGATCGCGCCCGTTGGCCACGTGGCCGTCATGCATCTCTCGGGTGCGTGTGGTCTCGATGTCTTGGCGCCCCACCTCCGACGCGCCGCGCTGCATCCACTCATGACGTTGGCTGATGCCGAGCGTGGCGCCGTGGTGCTGCGCGGCGCGTGGTTCGCCGTGGCGGGTGACCCGGTTGCCGACGACATCGTCGCCGCACTCGGCGGACGGTCGTTCACGGTGGCCGACGAGCATCGTGCGTTGTATCACGCGGCGGCTTCGGTGGCGTCGAACCATGTTGTCGCGCTGCTCGCCCAAGTCGAACGACTCGCGAGCGCGGCCGGCGTTCCGTACGAGGCGTTCTTCGATCTGGTGCGCGCATCGGTCGACAACTGCGCATCGATAGGCCCGATGCTTGCGCTGACCGGTCCGGCGTCACGCGGTGACGATGCAACGCTTGACCGTCACCGCGCTGTGCTCGCCGACCGCGAACGACCGGCATACGAAGCGATGGTCGACGAAATCAAAAGGTTGGTGTCGTGAAGACGCACAGCACGATCGCGGCGTTTCGCTCGGCCCTCGACGATGAACGGCGCCGCGGCCGTTCGGTCGGCCTCGTGCCGACGATGGGGTATCTGCACCAGGGTCATCGTTCGCTGATGGACGCCGCCGTGCGAGTGAACGACGTGTGCGCGCTCACGATCTTCGTGAACCCGCTTCAGTTCGCGCCCACCGAGGACCTCGGAAACTACCCGCGTGATCTCGCACGTGATCTCGCCATGGCCGCCGACGCGGGCATCACGCACGTGTTCACGCCGTCGACCGACGAGATGTACGGTGCACCCGTCGTGACCACGGTGTCGGTGGCCGGTGTGTCGGCCACCCTCGAAGGAGCGTCGCGTCCCACCCACTTCGCGGGTGTCGCCACCGTCGTCGCGAAATTGTTCTCGATAGCGGGCCCGTGCCGTGCGTACTTCGGCGAGAAGGACTTCCAGCAGTTGGCAGTGGTGCGCGCGATGGCGCGCGACTTGTCGATGCCGGTCGAGGTGATGGGTTGTTCGACGGTGCGTGAACCCGACGGGCTCGCGATGTCGAGTCGCAACGTCAATCTGACTCCAGTCGAGCGCGCCGCAGCGCCGGTGCTGCACCGTGCGCTCGTGGCCGGTCGCGATGCCATTGAGGCAGGCGAACGCGATGCTGCGGGTGTGCGGGCAGTGATGGAACGCGTGGTAGCGCAGGAACCGCACGCGACGCTCGACTATGTCGCGGTCGTTGACGCCGCCACATTCGACGTGCCGCAACCGTTGGCAGGGGAGTTGCGACTGCTCATAGCGGCGCGCTTTGCGCGCGCGCGGCTGATCGACAACATCGGAGCGCATGCATGAGCGGGCCCGAGCGTGAGATCGACTTGCTGGTCGCAGGGTCGGGTATCGCCGGTTTGACCGCCGCGGTGCGGGCGGCATCGCAGGGATTGCGCGTGGGTGTGGTCACCAAAGGCACCATCGCGCAGACCGCAACCGGTTGGGCGCAAGGAGGCGTGGCCGCCGTGCTGGGCGACATCGCCGCCGACTCCGAAGCGCAGCATTTGGCCGACACGTTGCGCGCCGGTGCGGGCCTGTGCGACGAGGACGCGGTGCGTGTGCTCGTCGCTGAGGGCCCGATTCGGGTGCGCGAACTCATCGACCTCGGCGCTCGCTTCGATCGCGATCCTGACGGCACCTTGCAGCTCGCGCGCGAGGGTGGTCACAGCCACGCGCGGGTCGTACACGCGGGTGGCGCGGCCACGGGCGCGGAGATCGAGCGCGCTCTTGTGACCGCGACGGCGCGCACTGCCGCGGTCGTGCACGAGCACGTGTTCGCGTGCGACCTGGTGGTCGACGGCGATCGTTGCGTGGGCCTCTCGGTACGTGACGGCGCTGGTACTCGCGTCGTGCGTGCACGCCACGTGCTGCTCGCCACCGGTGGCGCCGGCCAATTGTTCGCGCTCACCACAAACCCCCTCGAAGCCACGGGCGACGGGGTGGCGATGGCGCTACGTGCCGGTGTCGCGGTGGCCGATGTGGAGTTCATGCAGTTTCATCCGACCGCACTGGCGGTTGATCGACTGCCGCGGCCCTTGTTGTCCGAGGCCTTGCGCGGTGACGGGGCGTTGTTGTGCAATGCCAAGGGTGAGCGGTTTGTCGATGAGATGCTGCCGCGTGACATCGTGTCGCGAGCGATCACCGCGCAGATGCTGGAAGGTGGCGTCGACCACGTCTTCCTCGATGTGCGCCCGATTCACGACTTTGCCGGTCGGTTCCCATCATTGGCCGCAGTCTTGTCCGGGTTGGGTCTCGATCCGGTGCGCCAGCTTCTGCCAGTCGCTCCTGCCGCGCACTATCTGAGCGGCGGTGTCGTCACCGATCTTGATGGCGCGTCGGAGTTGGGCGGGTTGTGGGCGGCAGGCGAGGTGGCCTGCTCGGGCGTGCATGGCGCGAACCGTTTGGCATCCAACTCGTTGCTCGATGGGCTCGTGTTCGGGGCCCGCGTGGTCGATGCGATCGTTGCCGGCAAGCAACAAGCCGAGCCAACGGGCGCGATGCGCAGCTTGGTGGGCACGGGTGGCTGGTCGTCGCTGGTGGTCTCCGCCGATTCGGGGATCGAGCCTGACGAACGCGATGGTGATCGCATTGTTTTGCAGCGGGCGATGACCGAGCATGCCGGCGTGCTGCGCAGCGACGAGTCACTCGTCGAGGCCGAGGAAGCGTTGGCGCGGGTGCACGTCGAGCCGGGCGACGACGAGTTGCGCAACCTGGTCACTGTTGCGGAGGCGCTTGTGCAAGCTGGCATCGCGCGCGAGGAAAGCCGCGGCGCACACGCGCGAGTTGATTTCCCCGATCGCGATGACGACGACTTCCGCATACGCATTGTGGTGCGCGGTTGAGCGAGGGCGTTTACCCTCTCAGCATGTCCTCGACGCCTGACGCCGCACCGCCGGCCTGGTATCCCGATCCAATGGGTCGTCACCAGCTGCGCTACTTCGACGGCGCGCAATGGACCGAGCATGTCTCCTCCAACGGTCAACAGTCGCTCGATCCGCTCGCGCCGAGCGCGATTCCCACGACCTCCCAGTCGGCCGACAAGCATGCCAAGCAGCTCGAACGCGCCGGTGTGGTCGCCGGCCAGCAGCAGGGCACGGGAACCGTGTTCACCGAGCCAATCTTGGTGGTGAACCAGAAGGCCAAGCTCATCGAGATCAACAACGAGTATGCGATCTTCGATCAACACGGCTCGCAGATCGGCGCGATCCGTGAGGTGGGCCAGAGCGGTGTCAAAAAGGCCATGCGCGTGCTCACCAGTCTCGACCAGTTCATGTCGCACAGCCTCCAAATCGTCGACATGACGGGCGCTGTGCAGCTCACGGTGACCCGACCGGCCAAGTTCATCAAGTCGAAGTTCTCGATCGGCGACGCGACCGGCCGCGAGATCGGCCAAATCGTGCAGAAGAA
>JAYUFA010000179.1:0-5951 GCA_043738925.1 Actinomycetota bacterium | reverse complement strand
GTGCGCGAAAAGTACGACGTGTCGTCGCTGCGTTCGATGGTGCACGCGGCGGCGCCTTGTCCGGTGGAGACCAAGCGGCAGATGATCGAGTGGTGGGGCAACGCGATCTGGGAGTACTACGCGGCCACCGAGGGCGGCGGCACGTGGACGAGCGCGGCCGAGTGGATGAAGTACCCCGGCACGGTTGGCAAACGCTGGCCCAACAGTGAGGTCATCGTCGTCGACGAAGATGGCGACCAGTTGCCCGCGTTCCAGTCAGGCACGATCTACATGCGCATGGGTGGCAATCAGTTCGAGTACTACAAGGACGAGGCAAAGACGTCGAAGAGTCGCCTGAAGGACAGTGGCTACTGGACCGTCGGCGACGTCGGCTACTTCAACGACGACGGCTATCTGTTCCTCAACGATCGCAGCAACGACATGATCATCGTCGGTGGCGTCAACGTCTACCCGGCCGAAATCGAGGGCGCGCTCATCCAGCATCCTGCGGTAGGTGACGTGGCCGTGTTCGGTATCCCGAACGAGGACACGGGCGAGGAAATCAAGGCCGTGATCGAGTTGCGTCCAGGCTTCGAGGGCAACGACGCGACGACCAAGTCGATCATGGACTACTGCCGGGACAACATCGCGAAGCAGAAGCATCCGCGCACCATCGACTACACCACCGAGATGCCGCGCGATCCGAATGGCAAGCTCTACAAGCGCCGGCTGCGTGATCCGTATTGGGAAGGCCGCACGCGTTCCATCTAGCGCTTCGATTGCATACCAAGGGGACAACATGGCTGGTCGGCTCGACGGCAAGGTAGCGATCATCACCGGCGCGGCGCGCGGTCAAGGTGAGGCTCACGCGCGGCGGTTCGTGGCCGAGGGAGCGAAGGTCGTTCTCGGCGATGTGCTCGACGATGACGGCGAGCGCGTTGCCGCGTCGTTGGGCGCGGACGCGCGCTATGTGCACCTCGATGTGACGAGCGAGACCGATTGGGACACTGCGGTTGCGGCCGCGGTTGCGTTCGGTTCGTACAACGTGCTGATCAACAACGCCGCCATCCATTGGGTGCGACCGATCGAGTACGAAGATGTTGCCAGTCTCGAGAAGATGTGGCGCGTGAACTTTTTAGGCTCGTACCTCGGCTTGCAGAAGGCAATCGCGCCCATGCGCGCCGCCGGCGGTGGATCGATCGTGAACGTGTCGTCGACCGCAGGGCTGACCGGATTGGCGTATCACTCGGCATACGGCCACACGAAGTGGGCGATGCGCGGTGTCACCAAGGTCGCTGCTGTCGAGTTGGGTGGTGATCACATCCGCGTGAACTCGGTGCATCCTGGGCCCATCAACACCAACATGTTGACATCGAGCCCTGGCGCCACGCCCGATGTGACACGCTTTCAACACCTGCCCGCACGTCGCTACGGCGAGCCCGACGAGGTCGCGTCGCTGATGGTGTTCCTCGCGAGCGACGAGAGCGCGTTCATGACGGGCACCGAGTTCGTGATCGACGGCGGCTCACAAGCCGGCCCCGCGCCCACGTATCAGTGGGACCCGGCCGAGCACGCGCGGTGAGTCGGTGATCTCCGGCTTCGATCATCTTGCCATCACGTGCAACGACGTCGACGCGTCGATCGCGTTCTACGAGCGCGTGCTCGGTGCCGAGCTGTTGCTCGTCGACTTGTGGCGTGAACGCAAGATGCCGGTCGCCATCATGCAGATCGGCGCGAACCGGCTGAGCCTGCATCAAGCCGCCTCGCCCGCGGCGCCTCACGCACGCGTGCCGATGCCGGGCTCGGTCGACTTGTGCTTCCGCTGGGAGGCGTCGATCGGCGACGCGGTCGCGCTGCTGGCGCGCTGTGGCGTCGATGTGATCGAAGGTCCGGTTCCGCGTCCCGCGAGCAACGGCGAGCGCGGCACTTCGATCTACTTCCGCGACCTCGACGACAATCTGCTGGAACTGTTGACATTGTCGCCGTCGTGAGTTGAAGAAGCAGCCTGCGGCAGTTCGCTCAGGTGCGAAGGTCGGCGAGGTCGACCAGTCGACAGGTCGGTGCGGGGGGCGCCTCCCGCGGGCACATCCACCGGACGAAGAAGGTGCCCTGGCGACCGCCGCAGGTGCTCACGTGGTCGAGCCCGGCTATGGCGGGGTCGTGTGTGGTGATCGCAACCCGGAACTCGTTACCGGCGCCGAGTCGGGCTTGCGCCGAGTTGACCGTCACCTGGTGTCGGCGAAAGTCGCCGGAGCCAAGAAACGGCGACCACAGCTGCACACTCCAGTAGTCACACGGAACGACCGTGCCTTCGAGCAGCAGCGCCTGATGGGGCTCGATCTGGAAAGCGCCCCGGCTGTACACGTTGTCGATAGCGGTCCACATGCGGCTGGGCGAGTCGGCGTCGAGGGTCCAGGTGTCGCCCATCACGTTCGGGTTGGTGAGTGGCTGGGGCATGGCCAAGGTCACGTCGCGAATGACCGTCGCCATTTGCCGAAGGCGCGCGGCGACCTCACCGTCGTCGACCACTACCGGCGCAAGGGGATCGAGCGGCTCGATCGTGTACTCCGCACGGCGATCGCCGCCCGGATCCAGGTGGTACGCGCGTGCGTAGATCTCATTGACGTCGGGGCTGATCGGCAGCCACGCGACGCCGGGACTGTCGGGCGGCTCCGCGGCGACCAGGATTTCGAACCGGCCGTCCTCGTCGGTGAGCAGGTCGTGGTGGTTCAGATGTCCGTCGAATGCCTGGTCGAAGCCGGAGCCGCGGGTGCCTCGATGCGCTGTGAACGACAGGTATGCCTCGCCGCCTCGCCGTCCGGTGATGCGGTAGCGCCGGTCACCGCGGATCGCGGTCCAGCGGTAGTCGACATCCGGGTGCTCACCGAGGCGCTTCTCGCCAAGAGGGTCCTTCGGCGATTCGACGAACATCGGCGAGTCGCGATCGACGCGCATGTACATGCCGTAGGCGAACGTCAAGATGCTGGTGAGGTTCCGGTACCCGTCGGCGACCTCGAGCTCGTCGAAGTCACCACGGGCGGGGTCAAGAAACGACTGGTCGGCGTCGCGCAACACCGCGAGCAGTTCGCGCCACGCCACCTGTGCCGTCCGTGCATCCCCCGCAGGAGGGCCGTTCGCAGACTCCATCATGTGCCAGTCCCCTATCAACAGCGAGATTGTAGATGTCGCAACGGAAGGCGTACGGCGGATCACCGCGACAGCAACAGCGCCGCCAGCTCATCGACCGTTGCGACGATGTGGTCAGCGCTCGCGTCACGGAGTTCGCCCGCTGAGCCATAACCCCACAGCACACCGATCGACGTGAGCCCGTGAGCGCGCGCACCGTGAATGTCGTGCTCGCGATCGCCGATCATCACGATGGTCGCTGGATCGGGATAGCCCAGTGACTCGATCGCGTGCTCGATCACGTCCTCCTTGTGACGACGGCGATTGTCAAGCGTTGCACCCGCCACGACCTCGAACGCGTCGTCGATGCCGAAATGCTCGACGATCGCGCGTGCAAACGGCTCGGGCTTCGACGTGGCGATTGCGAGGCGCACTCCGATACGACCGAGCTCCTGGAGCAACGCGTTGACGCCGTCGATGAGCGCGTTCTCGAACATGCCGACGTTGACGAACCGCTCGCGGTACGCGGCGATGGCTTCGTCAATGCGCGAAGCGGGAACGTCGAGCAGCGTGAACGCCTCGATCAAGGGCGGTCCGATCAGCGGTCGCAGCGTCCTCGGATCCTCGACCGGTTGACCAACCGCGCCAAGCGCGTGAGCGATACATCGGGTGATACCGATCTGCGGATCGGTGAGCGTGCCATCGAGATCGAAGAGCACGACTGGCCAGCGCGGCGGCGTCACGAGTGAAAGATCGCGAGATAGATGACGATGATGATCGCGAGGAGAACCAGCAGCCACGGCACACCGAGCGCGTGCGCGAGCGCGCCAACAAGCAGTGTCGGGACAATCGCAATGGCCGCGCGTTTCGCGAGGCGCAGCAGGGCCTCTTCGCGTGCACGTCGATCGTGGGGACTTTCCGGCAGCTTCACTCGGGCCCTCAGTAACGCTCGGCGCGGTCGACGTGACCGGCGAGCGGCTCGCCGTGCAGGAATCGCTCGAGGTTGTCTCCGAACATCGAGTACAGCAGCGGCATAGCCGAGGGCATGCACCATGAGATGTGTGGGCTCAACCGCACGTTGGGATGGCTGTACAACCAGTGCCCCTCCGGCAAGGGTTCGGGCTCGACGGTGTCGAGTGACGCGCACGCCATCGTGCCGTTGTCGAGCGCAGCTCGTAACGCGTCGGTGTCGATGATCGCGCCGCGCGCGATGTTCACGAGGTGTGCGCCAGGGGTGCACCGAGCGAGCAACGTTGCGTCAACCAGGTTGCGGGTGAGCGGCGTGAGCGGTGTGGCGATCACGATGTGACGCGCGCCTTGGACAGCCTCGGCCGCGGTCGCGACCATGTCGATGCCGTCAAGGGGTGCGGCGCTCGTGGTGTGGCGTCGCACCCCGCGCACATGCATGCCGAATGCCAGCGCGCGGCGGGCCACTTCGACACCGATGAAACCGAGACCGAGGATCGCAACGGTCTCACCGTGGAGCCCGCCGATGTCGGCCTGATGCCAACGGCGCGGCGCTTCGGGCGGAGCGCTGATCCAACTGGCGGGCAGTCGCTTCTCGAACGCCAACATCATCGCCAGCGCCCACTCGGCGATCGGCACCGCGCTCGCGCCACGCGAGCACGTCAGCATTTGATCGGCGTGGACTGCTTCGACGGGGAATCGATCGACTCCTGTGCCGATGGTGTGCACCCATCGCACGCCGCGCTCAAGTGCCGCGACGAGAGTGTCACCGCCGATTGCGGTTGTCAGGAGCACGTCTCCTACTGCGTTGTCGGGCAACGTGCCGGTCATCGGAATCGGCAGGAACGAAACGTCGGGGAAGCGTGCGCGCACCGGAGCCATCGCGTCAGCTTGCGTGTGGTGCAGCACCGTGACCATATCGACCTCATTCTCGATGACCGCGAGCGTACGGGAACCCTCGACCGACACTCGGACCAAGGCGATCTGGCCGTCGAGCGGGCTGACCTGATAAGAACCCGCCCTCAGTGGAACAAACCGGCGGGCGCGAACGCAAGCAGGCCGAGCGTCGAGCTCGGGTCGTCCAAGCCGCGATGCTGCTCGCGCAAGAAGGCGGATATGACGCGGTGCAGATGCGCGAGGTCTCGGCGCGGGCTGATGTCGCGCTCGGCACCATCTATCGATACTTCGGGTCGAAGGACGAAATCCTCGCCGAGGGCCTCGTCGGGTGGGTAGCTGACGTGCGCGATCGGATCGGTCGCCGCCCCCGCCGCGGCGACACTCCGGGCGAGCAGTTGGCCGACGCCTTACGTGCGGCTTCGCGGGTACCCGACGACGTGACGCCGTTGTTGCGTGCCGTGATGACGGCGATGTCATCGCGGTCGATATCGGTGGCCGCGAAGTCGCGCGAATTGCACGACCTGATGCGCGCCATCGTCCGCGAGTCGATCGGCACGCCGCCCACCGGTGTCGATGTCGACGCGGTGGCGCGCATCGTGGCCCACGTATGGTCGTCGGGCCTTGGGCAGTGGGTCGGCGGTGTTGCCCCAGCGAGCGCTATCGGCGACGACCTCGCGCTCGCCGCACATCTGCTGCTCGACTGAGGTTTTACGCACAAGCCGGCGAAGCGGCGCGCGCACCTATCCGCGGATGTATTCGTCGAGCTCCTGGGGTGCGCGGGGACGGCTGAAGTGGAAGCCGACCGCTTGGTCGCAGCCGAGGCGCCGTAGCACCGCGAGCTGTTCCTCGGTTTCGACGCCCTCCGCGATCACGGTCAGTTCGAGCGCGTGCGCAAGATCGATGATCGCGGCGACGATGGTCTCCGACTCGGGGTCGGTGCCGAGACCAGCGACAAACGATCGATCGATCTTCAACACGTCGAG
>JAYUFA010000178.1:0-15969 GCA_043738925.1 Actinomycetota bacterium | reverse complement strand
GCATCACCGCGTGCACGATCGACCCCGGTCTCGTGCGCACCTCCATCACCCGCCAGTACGCGGCTGGCGTCCACGGCAGGTCGTAGCCGAGCACGGTCATCACCGCGGCCATCGCATAGCCCGACGTGGTCGGCTCGGCCGTATTGATGAGCGCAGGAGCCTGATCGGACGACTCGGTGAAGTCGAGGATCAGACGATCATCTTGCTTGGTGAACGTCAGCCGAATCGCGTACACCTTGTCCTCGACTCCGTCGTGCTCGCAGAACCCGACGTGGCGCCACGTACCGTCGGGCAACGCGCGCAGCCGCTCGCGTACCCGCTGTTCGGTAGCGTCGATCATGCGATGGAGCACCGCGACGACGGTGCGCGTGCCGTAGCGCGAGCACAGTTCGATGACGCGTTCGGTCTGCACGCGATTGGCGGCGATCTGGCCGAGCAGATCGAGACGGTTCAGTTCGGGGGTGCGCGAGCGGTGAAGGTATTCGCGCTCGATGTCGGCGCGCATCACACCGCACTCGACGATCTTGATCGGCGAGATCGGCAACGCCTCCTCGTAGATGTTGCGCGCGCCGACGCTGATCGAACCCGGCACCGGCCCGCCGACATCGGCCTGGTGCACGCACGAACCGGTCCACGCGATGAGCTCGCCATGGTGAAAGATCGGCGCGATGACAATCACGTCGGCTTGGTGCGGCGCGCCGACGTAGGTGTCGTTCGTGAGGAACATGTCACCCGGGTTGATACCGGGGTTCTCGCGATAGTTGTCGAGTACGTCCCGCACGACTCGCCCGAGTGCCGCAGCGTGGACGAGTACGTAGATGCCGGCGATCACGGTCTCGCCGTCGGCGGTCATCAGGCCGCTGTTGAAATCGTTGCCTTCGGTCGCGATGGGCGACCCTGACACCCGACCAATCGTGACCGCGGCCTCGTCGTTGATGGCCCAAAGCCGATGCCGCAACACTTCGAACGTTGCGGCATCCAGCACTTCGCCCGTCCCGCCCGTCGCGCTCGTCCCGTTCTCTGACCGCTGGTGCACCATGGTCAATCCTTTTCGTTCAGAGAAGGGGCGAGGAGGAGGCGGATGTCGCCGGTTGGCTCTTGCACGGCCACCTGGCCGGGATACACGACGAGCGTGGTGGTCGGCAGCTCGACGAAGGCGGGTCCGCTGATGCGAGAGCCCTCGGGAACCGTGACACCGTCGTAGATCGCGCAGTCGACGAACGCGCCGTCGAACCACGCAGCGCGCGACCCGACCGGGGCGAGCGCGATCGCCGCGGCCGGCCGCACCGCGACACCAGTGGCTTCGGCGACGACGGGTGCACTTGCTTCGACGGTGATGCCGACCAGCTCGATTCCGGCGGACGCGAATGCCGTGCCGGCACCCACCAAGCGTTCGTACTCACGACGAAACGTGGCAGAGAGCTCGGCGATGGCAAGGCTCGTCCCGACGACGATAGGCAACGAGTGCACCTGACGCGCGAAGCGCAACAGCACGCGCCGCTCGACCTGGACGGCCGGCTCGCGTGCGGGGTCGCCATCGGTGGCTACTTGCGCGCGTGCCTGCGACTCAAGACGATCGAGCTCGGCGGGTAGCCACACGCAGGCCGTGTCGATGCTCTCGGGCCGCACGTCGACGAGTGCCGTGGCGCGCAGGTCAGTCGCCGCCGCGCCGTACGCCGAGAACACCGACGCGACCGCGGGGATGACCACTTCGGCCACACCGACTTCGGCGGCGTAGCGGCCCGCATACTGCGGCGCCGCGCCGCCATAGGCGTACAACGCGAAGTCGGCTGGATCATGACCGCGTTGCACCGTTGAGCGCCGCACAAGGTCGGCCATCTGCGCGTTGGCGACGCGCAGGATGTCGTCGGCGGCCTGCTCGACGCTGACACGGAGTGGTGTCGCCAGGGCTATATCGATCGCGCTGCGCGCGGCCAGTGGGTCGAGCTGAAGCGTGCCGCCGAGCTGGGTGAGATAGCCGAGCACGACGGCTGCATCGGTTACCGTCGGTTGTGTGCCGCCGAGGCCGTAGCACGCTGGACCGGGGTCGGCGCCTGCGCTCTGCGGACCGACACGCAGTGTGCCGATAACGTCGTCGAGCCACGCGATTGAGCCGCCGCCGGTACCGATCGAGGTGAGGTCGACTACCGAGGTGGCGAGCGGATACATGCCGATCATCGGACGCTGCGCGTATTGCAGACGACCGTCGGCGACGAGCCCGACATCGAAGCTGGTTCCGCCGACATCGGTCGCGACCACATTCGCGTGACGGAGCCGCCGCCCGAGGTCGAGCGATGCACACACCCCGGCTACGGGGCCGGAGTTCAGTGTGTCGATCGGGGTATGCACGATGCGGGCAGCGTCCTGCACCCCGCCGCTGGACTGGTTGACGACAAAGCGGCCGCGAAAGCCGTGGGTGGCGAACACGTCGCGCAACTTGTCTATGTAGACCGAGACCAAAGGCGCGACGTAGGCGTTGAGCACCGCAGTCATGGTGCGCTCGTATTCACCGATGCGCGGCGCAAGCTGATGCGAAAGAGTGACATGCACCCCCGGCAGTTCCTGCGCTGCGAGTTCGGCGACGCGTAGCTCGTGACGCGGGTCGACGATCGACCAGAGCAATGCAATGGCCAGGGCCTGCACGCCGCGTTCGCGTAGCACCGACAGAGCGCCACGTACGTCGGTGTCATCGAGCGATTCGAGCACGGTGCCGTACGCGTCGATGCGTTCGTGCACGCCGACGATGCTGCGGCGCGGCAACAACAGCGGCGGCTTCTGCCAGCGTGTGGCCTCGGTGCGGAAACGTTCTTCGATACCGATCACCTTGTTGCCGCGCGCGATCGTGATCGTGTTCTCGAAGCCGGCTGTGGTGATCAGCCCGACACGCGCACCCGTACCGGTGAGGAGTGCGTTGATGCCGACGGTGGTTGCGTGCGCGAGTAACGCGGCGTCTTGCAACGCGCGATCGAGCGTGATGTCGAGTGCGCGCGCCGCGTTCTCGATGGAGCTACAGATGCCGATGCTGAGATCACGATGCGTCGACATCGCTTTGCCGACGCCCATGCGGCCGTCGTCCGCAACGATCACGCAGTCGGTGAATGTGCCACCGGTGTCGACGCCAATGCGGTACACGTGCGTGCCTACGTCGGGAGCCCGGTGCGGAGCAACACACCGAAAAACAAGGCGAGAATCGTCGCAAGCCCACCGACCGCACCCCATGCGGCCAGCCCGACGCGTGTGCGTGCCTGCGTGTGCAGAAATGCGCCGATGCCGGACAACGCGACGAGGCACAACTTGACGAAAAGCGTGACTTGGTAGGCGGTAGCGCGACTTCCCACCTTCACCTCGACGAGGTTCCACACGCCAGTGATGAGCAAGACCGCGAACGCCGGCCAAGCGATGCGATTGAACTGCCGTGCCACCACCTTTGGCGCGTCGTCACCCAGCGTACGTAACGCGGGCAACAAGGCGACCAGAGTCAGTTGACCACCAACCCACACCGTGGCGGCGATGACATGAAGGAAGAGGCGAATGGTTTCGGCGTTGATGCGAAGCACGAGTACCCCGGTGCGGCGGGCATCTTGGCGATCGATGCACGGGGGTTTCTAGCAGAGCATGCGAGACTGGCCGCCATGCAGCCCGGCTTCTACGTCGACGCGCTCGAGCGCGAAGGTGCCAGGGTCACCGCGGCCGCGCGCGCCGACCTTGGCGCACCGATTGCAGCTTGCCCCGGATGGGTAGTCGCCGACGTACTCGGTCACCTCGGCCGCGTTTATCGATCGGTGCATCAGATCGTCGTCGAGCGGCTCACCGATCCGCCTACGACGGCCCCGCCCAAACCGCCCGCCGGAGCTGCCGTCATCGCGTTTTACGCCGACGCCCTCGCCGACCTTGTGGCCGTCTTGCGCGAGACGCCCGCCGAGACGCGTGTCTACACGTGGTCTTCGCTTGGCACCGTCGGGTTCTATCAGCGGCGCATCACGCACGAGACCGGTGTGCATCGCCTCGACGTGCAGTCTGCGGTCGGCTTGGTCGATGGATTTGATCCCGAGCTTGCCGCCGACGGTGTGAGCGAGTTGTACGACGTGGTGTTGGCGCACGGGCTGGCACGCCTCGACCGCGCTCGCGTCGACGCGGTGGCTGACGCCGGTTCGATGCATCTGCACCGAACCGATGGCCACGGCGAATGGACGCTCGAGATCATCGACGGCGCGTTGCACGTCGGACGCGGTCACGGCAAGGCCACTGCGGCACTTCGGGGTTCGGCGTCCGACTTGTTCGTGTTTGCGTGGAACCGTGGTCGCGGGGCGTCGCTCGAACTGTTCGGCGATGTCGCGGTTGCCGACGCATGGGCAGGCCTTGCTCCGTGACCTCCGGTGCCGATGAAGAGCGGGTGATCTCCGAGCCCGACGCCACGACAGCTCCGCAACAGGCGGCGGTACAACCCCGCGGCCTCGGCGCATCGGGCACGATCGATTCGCTCGGCACGGTCGCGGCGTTTCTCCTGGGGAACCGTCTCGGCGGGCTCGGCCTGGCCATCGGCCTCGTCACGGCATGGTCGCTGATCGCAGCCGCTCGGCGTCATCGCAACGGGCTCGGTCTCGGCAAGATTTTACCCATCACCACGGGCTACCTCGTCCTGCGCGGTGTCATCGGTATCGTGACCGATTCGAAGGCCGTGTATTTCGGCACGAGCATCGCGACCAAAGTGGCCATCGGCTTGGTGCTGATCGGCAGCGTGGTCATCGGTCGGGCGCTGTTCACGCGCTACGCACCGTTGCTGATTCCGTTCCCTGCGCATGTGCTCGCGCACGTGCGGTATCGGCGCACGATGCGCAACCTCACGATCATCGCCGGCTTGTACGAGCTGGCCGGCTCGGTGTGGGACGTGTGGCTTTACAATCGCACGTCGACCAGCGGTTTCGTGCTGATCCGACTCGCCGTGTCGTGGGTGTCGGGTTTCGTTGTGATCTTCGGCAGCATCATCTATGCCGACACCAGCCTGCGGAAGATCCCCGGGTTCGATGGCCTGCTGGCCACGATCGAGCAAATGACCGCATCCCTCGGCCAGAAGAAGGCAGAGAAGAAGGCGCGGTAACCGGCAGGGGGCTCACGCGTGACGAGGTACTACCATCCGCGGAGTTTCACGACTTGGAGGACCGTCGATGGGCAAGAAGAACTGGGGCCGTTGGGGCGACGATGACGAGCGCGGCGCGCTGAACCTGCTCACGCCCGACGTGATCAAGAACGCGGCAGCGAGCATCACCACCGGTCGGGTGTACAGCCTGGGCATCCCGATTCAGAGCCAAGGGGTGCCGCTCATGGACTACCGCGGTACGCCCATGCGGCTCACGCTGCAGGATTCCACCGACGACGGCATCTATGAGGTGTATGGCTGTCACACGGGTACCGGCGCGCATGAAGATGTGCTCGTGATGGCGTCGCACACCACGTCGCATATGGATGCGCTCGTGCACGTGTACGGCGACTACAAGCATTACAACGGCGTTGGTCACGACGTCATGCACGCGCTCGGCGGCGCGCAGAAGCTCGGCATCGACAAGGTCGGCGGTTTTGCGGCACGCGCAGTGCTGCTCGACATGGTGTCGTACTTCGACGAGGGCGACTGGGTCACCCTCGGTCGCAACATCACGTCGAACGATCTCAAGTCGGCGGCGAAGAACGAAGGCGTCGAGGTCCGTGCGGGCGACGTCGTACTCGTGCGTACCGGCTACCTGCAGTGGTGGTGGGACAACTTGGCCAACGGCGGTGGCCCCAAGTTCGAACAAGCGGGCATCGGCGCCGACGCCGCGCACTGGCTTGCCGAGACCGACGTGGTCGCGGTCGGGTGCGACAATGCCGCGGTCGAGGTCATCCCGTTCGACGACAACGATTTCCTCAACATCCACAAGATCTTGCTCGTCGACGCCGGCATCTACCTGCTCGAGTTCTTGAACCTCATCGAGCCGGCGAAGGATGGCGCGTATGAAGGTCTGTTGACCGTGGCTCCGCTGAAGGTCACCGGCGCAACAGGCAGCCCGATCAACCCGATCTTCATCGCGTGAACGAGACCGGCGTAGGTGGAACAGCGGAGCGTGACAACTCGACGTTGTTCCACCTCGCCGAGATCGATGCGTGGCAGGCGGCGCAAGCCTCGGGTTCCTATGTGCCCGCGGCGTTCGCTGCCGAGTCCTTCATCCACACATCGCATCGAGACCAGCTCGAAGGTGTGTACGGACGTTATTACGCCGGCCGTACCGATCTGATCGTGCTCGAAATCGATCGTGCCGCGGTCGTCGATGCGGTGGGCATCGCGCAGGTGATCGACGAGCTATCGCCATCGACAGGTGACGTGTTTCCGCACATCTATGCGCCGTTGCCGGTGGCATCGGTACGTGCGGTGCACGACGTGCAGGCGTTCAGGCAACGGTGAGCGGCATCTGCTCGCGCTCGAAGGACGCCATGGCGGACAACGAGATGTCACCGTCGGGCATGGCGAACACGCCATCGGGCATCGGCTGATTGCGACCGAGCCGTAGCAAGACCTCGTACCCGAGGTAGATCGACACAAACGTCATCACGTGTCGGCGTGCGTCGGTGTCGGACACCCCGAGCCGCACGTACGCGAGCTCGATCGCTTCGAGCCAACCTTGCACGGCGTTGGCCAGGCTGGGTCCCATGTGAGGACGATGTGTGGCACCCGCGAAGCCCTGCGCGATGGTGGTCGTGACACCAGCATCAAGGTCTTCATTGAACAGGCGCATCAGCGTGTCTCGCAGCTCTGCGAGAGAATGCACGGCCGCGAGAGCGGCGTCGTAGGTGCGCCGTTGCCGGAGGAGCAGTTGCTCGAATGCGGCGATCAGCGCGTCGTCGACGCTGCCGAAATGGTAAAAGATCAACGCCTGGTTGAAGTCGCCGGCACGTGCGATCGCGCGGGCGCTCGTGTCGGCGATGCCCTCGTCACGCAGTGTTCGGAGCGCCGCGTCGAGGATGGTCGTCCTCGTGCGAACGCTCGATGCGTTTGGTCCACGTTTCCCGGTCACCTCGTCATCCCCTTCGTTGGGATACCCGCCTACCCCGGGATGGTCGGAACCCGAGCGGCTCGATTCATGTTGTTGTCGGGATCTTGTGCAAACGTTCACCCCTTCGTGAGGCTGGCATCCGAGCAAGGCGAGGCCTGATCGCGCCCTGGCGGCGGTAGGGTCTGTCAGGCGGGCCACCACAGGCGTTCCGACGTCGGCGGGGCGGTGATGAGGATGCAACAGCACGCCCACCTGGTAGTGGTTGCCAATCGGCTGCCCGTTCACCGGATCGACAACGGCGACGCCGCCGACTGGGAAACCAGTCCGGGCGGGTTGGTCAGCGCACTTGTTCCCACGCTGCTCGGCCATGGCGTGGCGTGGGTTGGCTGGACGGGCGACGATTGCCCACCGGCTCCGCCGTTCGAGCACGAGGGGATGACCCTCGTGCCGGTTTCACTCAATCAGGCCGAGATCGAGAGCTACTACGCCGGGTTCTCGAACGCGACCTTGTGGCCGCTGTATCACGACGCAATTCAACCGTCGGAGTTCCATCGCGAATGGTGGCGGTCGTATCAGTTGATCAATCGCCGATTCGCCGAGCACGCGGCCGCCGTCGCGCGCGTCGGCGCCACGGTCTGGGTACACGACTATCAACTGCAACTCGTTCCGGCGATGTTGCGCGCCATGCGACCCGATCTTCGTATCGGTTTCTTCCTGCATATTCCCTATCCACCTCAAGAGCTGTTCATGCGCTTGCCGTGGCGCTACCAGTTGCTCGAAGGCATGCTTGGCGCCGATGTGGTCGGCTTCCAGGTTCCGGTCGCCGCGCAGAACTTCGCCGTGCTGGCACGCCGTCTGTTGGCCGCCCACGGGGCGCTTCCGGTGCTGAGCGTGCGCGATCGTCCAGTACACGTCGCGGCGTTTCCGATCTCGATCGATGTCGCACGCATCGAGGAGATCGCGGCGCGTGAGGAGACAATCAAGGAAGCGCAGCAGCTGCGCGAACGGATGGGTGCGCCACGGGTGGTGCTGTTGGGTGTCGACCGCCTCGACTACACGAAGGGCATCGAAGCCCGACTGCGCGCCTATCGGGAGCTGCTACAGGACGGTCTCGTGAGCGCGGGTGATTGCGTACTCGTGCAGATCGCGGTGCCGAGCCGCGAGGACGTACCCGCCTATGGCGACGAGCGCGATCGCATCGAGCGGTTGGTCGGCGAGATCAACGGCGACTACGGCGATGTCGGTGCGCCGGCCGTGCACTACGTGCATCGCGGGATCGCCACCGAGGAGCTCGTCGCGTTGTATCGCGCCGCGGATGTCATGCTCGTAACGCCGTACCGCGACGGCATGAATCTCGTCGCGAAGGAGTACGTGGCGGCGCGACTCGACGATCTGGGCACGCTGGTGTTGAGCGAGTTCGCAGGCGCGGCCCGCGAACTCTCCGGCGCGATCATGGTGAATCCGCATGACACCGCGAGCGTGAAGGAGGCCATCGTCGCCGCGGTGCGAACATGGGACCACGACGCCCGCCGCCGCATGCGCACCAACCGACGTGCCTTACATCGATGGACGGTGCACGACTGGTCACGGTCGTTCCTCGCGGCGCTCGCGGCCGTAGCGCCCGCCACCGATGCGCCGACCACCGATGCGCCGACCACCGATGCGCCGGCCACCGATGCGCCAGTTGCGGCCCCGCCGGGTGGTGCGCGATGACTTCCACTGACCCCGACGTGCGGATGTTGGCGTGCACCCCGCACTTGCTTGTCGCGTGCGACTACGACGGAACGCTGGCGCCGATCGTCGACGATCCGTCGTCGGCGCCGCCATTGCCAGGGGCCATCGCGGCGCTGAGGTCGCTGGCGTCGTTGCACAACACGTCGGTCGCGGTGATCTCGGGGCGTGCGTTGCGCGATCTTGCGTTGATGAGTCGCCTTCCGAGCGAAGTGCATCTGGTCGGTAGCCACGGCTCGGAGATGGACGCGGGGTTTGCGTCCGACGTGCCGGCCGATCGGCTCGCAGTGCTGGCCGAGATCGTGCGCGAGCTCGACGCCATCGTCGCGGCTACGCCGGGGGCGCGTGTCGAGGCCAAGCCAACCAGCGTGGCATTGCACGTGCGTCTCGCCGAACGCGACGCGGCGGGCGAAGCGGTGCTTGCGGCAGTGCGCGTCGGCGCGCGCCTCCCCGATGTCACCGTTCGCCACGGGAAGGAAGTCGTCGAGCTCGCGGTGTCGCGAACCAACAAGGGTGACGCGCTGAATCGCGTGCGTCACATCGTCGGGGCTACTGCGGTGTTGTTCGTGGGTGACGACATCACCGATGAGGATGCGTTTGCCACGCTCAGCGGGCCCGACGTCGGCGTCAAGGTCGGCGCCGGCGCATCGTGTGCCGTGTACCGCATCGCCGATCCCGACGCGGCGGTGCACCTCCTCGCCGAGCTGGGCGAACTCCGCCACCGATGGCTGTTCGGCACGTCGGTCACACCGATCGAACAGCACAGCCTGCTTTCCGATCAGAGAACGGCGGCGTTGCTCACCGGTGACGCGAACATCACGTGGCTGTGCCACCCGCGGCTCGATTCGGCCGCCGTGTTCGGCGAGCTACTGGGTGGTCCGAACGCCGGGTTCTTCTCGATTCGGCCCGCGTCCGGCAGCGAGCCGCTTTCTCAGCGTTACTTACTGAACTCGATGATCGTCGAGACGCGCTGGCCCGATCTGTCAGTGCTCGACTATCTCGATTGCTCCGCCGATCGCGCAGCTTCTGCTCCTGGTCGTACCGATCTGATGCGCGTCGTCAGCGGCACAGGAGAGGCGCACGTGGTGTTCGCGCCGCGACCTGACTTCGGCCGCAGCCCCACCCAGCTTCGTGTCGACGGTGACGCGGTCGAAGTGCTCGGCTCGGCCACCTCGCTCGTGCTCGTTGCTCCGGGCGTGCGGTGGACCATCGAGCACGACGGTACGCACGACACAGCCCATGGTTCGGTGAGCCTTGACGGGGCATCATGTGTGCTCGAGCTGCGCCTCGGCGATCGCGAGCATGCTCCCGATCTGCGCGGTGAGGTCGCTCGCCGCCGCACCACCGACGAGCATTGGCGAACCTGGGCTGAGCAGCTTCACGTCCCGAGCGTCGCGCCCGATCTCGTACGACGATCGGCGCTGGTGATCAAGTCGATGTGCTTCGGGCCATCCGGCGCGATCGCTGCGGCGGCGACGACCAGCCTGCCCGAGGAGCTTGGTGGTGTACGCAACTGGGATTATCGGTACTGCTGGTTACGCGACGCGTCGCTCGCGGCCGCGTCGCTCGCTCGCCTCGGCAGCCACGGCGAAGGCCTCGCGTTTCTCGACTGGCTGAGCGCGTTGGTCGACGACCATTCGCGCCCGGATCAACTGCAGCCGGTCTATGCGCTCGATGGTGGCGTGCTCGGTCCCGAGGCCACGATCGCGGAGTTGTGCGGCTACGCGGGTAGCCGCCCCGTACGCATCGGCAACGCGGCCGATCATCAGGTTCAGCTCGATGTGTTCGGCCCGGTGGCCACGCTGATCGATCTGCTCGACTGCCTTGGCGCTCGCCTGACTGAGCGACATCTGCGCCTGCTCGAACAACTAGCGGAGGCAGTACTTCGGCGTTGGCACGAACCCGACAATGGCATCTGGGAGGAGCGCACCGTGGCGCGCCATCACGTGCACTCGAAGGTGATGTGCTGGGTCACGCTCGATCGTACCGTTGCCGTGCTCGAGCGCCGGCGCCGCCCGGGCAGCGCCGCACTCGTCGCGGTGCGCGAGCACATCCGCGAAGAGATTCTCGAACGCGGGTGGAAACCGAGCGTCGGCGCGTTCACCGCCACCTACGAGAGCGAGCACCTCGACGCGGCCGCGTTGTGGGTGGGGTTGTCGGGCATGCTGCCCGGCAACGATGAGCGCTTCTTGTCGACGGTGCGTGCGATCGAGGCAAACCTGCGTAGCGGCGCGGTCGTCCGGCGCTATGTCCATGACGACGGTCTGCCGGGACGCGAGGGCGGCTTCGTCTTGTGCGCATTGTGGTTGGCGGAGGCCTACCTGCGTTGTGACCGTGACAGTGATGCTCGCGAGCTCTTCGGCCACGTATGCGCGCTTGCCGGCCCGACCGGTCTGCTGACCGAACAGTACGACCCGCGCGCCGGGGTGGCATTGGGAAACGTGGCGCAGACCTATTCACACCATGGTGTGATCGACATGGCGATGGCCCTTGACACCCGGCAACAGCCCCAGAGAGCACGGGGCTTGCTTCAGACTTGGCGACATTGGCCGATGGAGAAGACGTCGACGTGGCGTCGCGGCCGGTAGAAATGCCTTGGCGATGCGATTCCCCTCGGGCAGGGGTACCGGAGCGCGAGCAGGAAAGGATCGGATCGTGACGCCAGCCCCTTCTCGTGGCGACCAAGTTGATCGTGACCTTTTCCTCGACGCCGTGCGCGCGGTGGCGATCATGCGCGTCGTCACCTGGCACACCTACGGCTGGGCGCCCATCACGTGGGTCGTTGCTGCGGTGCCCGCGATGTTCTTCGTCAGCGGTCATTTGCTGGCTCGATCGTTTCAGCGTCGCTCGCCCGGCGTCGTGGTCGTCGATCGGCTGCGTCGATTGCTGGTGCCCTTCTGGTTCTTCGGGCTCGCCGCCTGGTTGGTGATGGCAGTCGCCCAACGACTCGAGCACACGCCCGAGACCTCGCTGCCGTGGCGCAGCGTCGTGTGGTGGGTCTTGCCGCTCAACGATCCGCGCGGCTCGGTATGGGAAGGCGGTTGGCTGTCGCAACCGCTGTGGTACGTGCGATGTCTCGTGTGGTTGTTGTTGCTGTCGCCGTTGTTGTGGCGCGCTGCTCGCCGCGCCCCTGCGGTCACGACGGCGGCGCTCGTCGCGGCGACCCTCGCGCTCGAGTTGGTGTATCGGCGCACCACATGGCATGACCAGGCGTTGCCCGACTTGCTGTGGCGCAGCGGCGATATCACGTTGTACGCGGTCTTCCTCGTGCTCGGCTTTTGGCACGCCGGCACCGAAGGTCTTGCGCGGGGTAAGGCTGCGATGGTCGCGGCTCTTGCGGTGCCGACCGCGATCGGCGTGGCCTTGTTGGCACGGCCTCAAGATTGGGTCGTCAACAACAGCCACATGCTTCACCTCGTGGTCGGTGGTGGTTGGCTCGCATTTGCGTTGGCCTTGCGGTCTCCGATCACTCGGCTTGCGTCGCGTCGCGCGCCGGCTGCGTTCGTGCGCGGGATCGGTCGCCGCAGCCTGAGCATCTACTTGTGGCATACCGCTGCAGTGATCACGACATGGCAACTTCTGCACCGTTACGCGCCGCTGCCTCGTGGGGTCCACACGGTGGCGTTAGGTGCAGGCACTGTGGTCGGCGCCGCGGCGTTGGTGTTGCTCGCGGGGCCGATCGAGGACCTCGCCGCACGTCGGCGCCCAACGACTACGACATCGGCGCGTCCTCGGGCGTTGAGGCTCGCGGCGCCGGCGCTCGGGCTCGCGCTGTTCGCGTACGCGGGTGGCGTGATGCTCCCGGTCACGGCCGCGGAAGACCGCCCACTTCTCGCGGCGCCGGCGGGACCCACGGACGAGGCTGCGGTAGGCAAGGTCATCGGATCGCCCGACGGGAGTGCGTCGATGATGGTGCCGTCGGCGGCAAGCCGCGCCAAGCCGACTTCTTCGTCCGCGTCTGCCTCACCGCGCATTCCCAGCCGCGCACCGAAGGTGTCGATCGCCGCGAAGCCCCCGAGCTTGCCGCCGGGCTTTTCGGCCGCACCCCCCACCACCAACCCGTCAGCGACCGACGGCGGCACTGCGTCACCGCATGGCCCGCCCGAGTTCCAGCGCATCATCGACCAGTGGCAGGACGATCACGCGAGCGGAGGCCTTCAGGTCGGCCTCGCCCGGCCTGGTTCGTTCGAATGGACGGGCGCGCCCTACGGCGAGTCGTCGGGTTCGTTTGACATCGAGTCGATCACCAAAACCGTCACGGCGTCGGCCGTTTGGTTGCTTGCCGGCGATGGCGTGATTGACATCGATGGCCCCGTTCCGGCGATCGACGGTCTGCCCGAGTTGGCCGAACGCGGGTTCACGGTCCGTCAGCTGCTCGAACATCGAACCGGTCTGGCCGACTATCACAATCTCGCGACTCCCGAGGACGACGGCGAGAAGGCAGCGCTCGCGGTCGTGCGTGGTGCTCTCGCGGCGCCGGCTGAGTTCGCGCCGGGTGCGGGCCAGGACTACTCGTCGACCAACTATCTGGTGCTCGGCTTACTGATCGAAGCCCGCACCGGGCAAGCGCTCGACGACGTGTTATGGGGCCGCGTGCTTGATCCGGCTGGCGTCGGCGGGCTGTTCCACCGCGCGAGCTCGAGCATGTACCTCCCGGGTGGTGGCGCCGGCGGTTTGGTAACGGACATGCACGGGCTGCTCGCTTGGGGCGAGGCCTTCCTGCGCGATCATCGCCCGGTCGGTGATGCCATCTGGGCCAAGATGACCCAGTTCGACCCCGGCACCGCTCTGGGCGCGGGCGTGATCGGCCTCTGCCCGTGCACCGGCGGGTTCCTGTGGTCAGGCCACACAGGAGGCACCACGGCGTTGTTCTACGACCGCCGCGACAACGTCTTGGTCGCGTCCCGTATAGCGAACGGCATCTGGGGCGGGTTCGAGGACGCGTTTGCCGAGCTGGTCGAGAACTTGCGCGTCGGCGCCATCGCGTCCTGAATCGCCCCCGCCGCGGCTCGTGCTCGGTGTTGTTGGGTTGCTTCGCCTACGGCTCGTGCTCTGTGTACGGCGCAGTAGTAGAACAATCGCGCCGGATCGTGTGCTCGACACCGGCGCGGAGCGATCTCGTGCTCACGACTCGCGAGCACCAATGCAAGGGGAATGTGCATGAACGTTGCCAAACGTCCGAGCGGCGGTCTCGAAGGCCACGCGGCCATCGTCACCGGTGGCGGCACCGGCATTGGCAAGGCGTGCGCCGCGCAACTTGCAGCCGATGGCGCCGCGGTCACGATCTGCGGGCGCACTGAGGCCAAGCTCGTCGACGCAGTAGCGGCGATCACGGCGGCAGCCGGTCATGGCGGCAGCGCTCGCTATGTGGTCGCGGATGTCACCAACGAGGCCGACGTAGAAGCCGTTGTTGCGGCTGCGCTCGAAGCCACCGGTTCGCTCAACTCGGTGGTCGCCAACGCAGGCGGCGGTGGCGGCATGGGGCCGTATCACCTCCAGAACGCGGACGACTTCACCCGCGTGTTGCACCTCAACGTGTTGGGCACGCTGTTCTCGTTGAAGTACGCGGTGCCCCATCTCGTTGCCGCGGCCGGTAGCGGCGCCGATGCCTCCTTCGTCGCCATGTCGTCGATCGCCGGCCACGTCACGCATCCGTACTTCGGTGCGTACACCGTCGCGAAGGCGGGTTTGGAACAGATGATGCGCAACGCTGCTGACGAATACGGCCCCACGCGCGTGCGGTTCAACGCGATTCGCCCGGGTTTCATCAGCACCGAGATCATGGAAGGCATCCCGCGCGAGAGCGCGGTCTACTCGTCCTACATCGAGAACACCCCGATGAGCGATGTCGGTGAACCCGAGGACATCGCGAACCTGGCCCGCTTCCTTGTGGGCGCCGAGGCCCGTTGGATCACCGGCCAGATCATCAACGTCGACGGTGGTCATTCGTTGCGGCGCGGGCCCGACTTCTCGTCGTTCCTTCTCGGAGCGCTTGGTGAGGACGTCATGTTGGCCAAGAAGCCGATGGCGGGCTGACGTGAGCATCGGGACCTATCGCAGCGCCGTGGTCACCGGTGGTGCCAGTGGCATCGGCCGATCGTGCGCGTTGGCGTTCGCCCGCGAAGGCTGCGATGTGGCGATCGCGGACATCAACGACGAGCGCCTCGCGATCACGAAAGCAGACGTTGAGGTGCTCGGACGTCGCTGCGTCGCGCGTCACGTCGATGTGCGAAGCGACGCCGAAATCGCGGCGCTCGCGCAAGCGGCCACCGACGCGTTCGGAACGGTCGACATAGCGATGTTCAACGCCGGCGTATCGGTGCTCGGCCCGCCCGATCTCGTGCCGGTTGAAGCGTGGCAGGCCCAGATGGACACCAACTTCTTCGGCATCGTCCGTTGCGTCAACGCGTTCGTGCCTGCGATGCGCGCCGCGGGACGCGGTCACGTCGTGAACACCGCCTCGATCGCCGGTCGCTACGCGTACACCTATGACGCCGGGCCATACATCGCATCGAAGTTCGCTGCGTATGGCTACAGCGAGACACTCGCGCTGTATCTACGACCGCAAGGCGTCAACGTGTCGGTGCTTTGCCCGGGGCTCGTGCTGACCAATCTCGGCGAGACGGCAAGACGCGAAGGCCTCCCCGCCGATGCGACATGGGGATGCTTTCCCGAATGGATGCTGCGACCGATCTCACCCGACGACGTCGCAATGATGGTGGTCGACGCGATCGGCACGAATCGATTCATGATCTACACCCATCCCGAGGACGAGGTGCTCATTCGCGACCGCACGGCTGATCTCGAAGCCGCGCTCGCGGCGCAGAGCGCCCGGTTGTCCGACCCGACACCACCCGTCGGCTGAACCGAGGCGAAGACATATGCGGTTCTGGATGGCCTACATGTTCGAGGACACGAGCCAGATGCTCGATGTCGCGCGGGCTGCCGATGAGATGGGCTTTGCCGGAATCGCGCTCGCCGATCACATCGCGGTGCCCGAACGGTTCGCGTCGACGCATCCGTCAGGCGAGAACCCGTTCGACCATCGCACGTATTTCCCCGATCCGTTCACCTCGATCGCGGCGATGGCGAGCGTGACCACGCGGCTGCGATTCATGCCGTACGTGTACATCCTGCCGATGCGCGACCCGTTCTCGGTGGCCAAGCAAGCGGGCACCGCAGCGGCACTCGCGCAGCATCGCATGGCACTCGGCGT
>JAYUFA010000177.1:0-2259 GCA_043738925.1 Actinomycetota bacterium | reverse complement strand
CCGAAGCCGCGACCGACCTCCAGGAATTGCTGGATCGCAAACCCGGCCTCGCGGCGCTGTCGCGCGTGTCGTACCTCCGTGAACTTCACGGCGATGTCGACGGAGCATTGTTGGCACTGCGCGAAGCGCAAACGGCCGCGGTGGGCGCCTCTGCATACGACATCGCAACCGTCGAGGCGATTCGCGGTGATCTGCTTTACAACCACGGCCGACTCGACGAGGCCATGACCGCGTACGACGACGCGCTGACCCGCTCGCCGGGACAGCTTGTCGCGACGGCCGGCCGGGCTCGTGTTCTTGTCGCACACGGCGATCTCGCAGGAGCAACGGCGCTTCTGGCTCCGGTAGCGGAACGGTTGCCGACGCCCGCGCTCGTAACGCTGCTCGGCGACATTGCGCAACTCGACGGACGAAATAGCGACGCGCAACGGTCGTTCGAATTGGTGCGCGCCACGACCGCGCTGCAGCAGGCGAGCGGCGCGGCCGTGGACCTTGAGGCAGCGTTGTTCGAAGCGGATCACGGCGGCGATCCGAAAGTGGTGCTCGACCTGGCCAACCGCGGGTACGCCGAGCGGCCCAGCATCCACGGGGCCGATGCGATTGCATGGGCCCGTTACCGCAATGGTGATTTCGCTGGGGCATCCGATGCCATCGCCGAAGCGCTGCAGCTCGGCACGATCGACGCCTCCTTGCTGTTCCATGCCGCCGCGATCCACGCTGCTGCGGGCGACCCTGAACACGCTCGCGTCGAACTACGCGACGCGCTGGCCGCCAATCCATGGTTTGCGATCGGCAATCGCCGCGAAGTGATCGGTCTCGCCAACCGTTTGGGCGTCGACACGCCCCAAGCATGGGGACCGCGATGATCCGCAAACTGTGTGCTGCGCTCGGTACGGGCGTCGTCGTTGTTCTGGTGCTCGCCCAGGCCGCGGCGGCACACCCGCTCGGCAACTTCACGGTGAACACCGCGGCCGCGCTTCGGATCTCCTCCGAAGGCGTCAACGTCGACTACACGATCGATTTGGCCGAAATCCCGACGCTGCAGGCCCGCGACAGCGTCGACACCGACGGCGACGGAATCTCCAGCGAAAGTGAGAAAGCGGCGTACCTCGACCGTGAGTGCGCACGGGTCGCGGCCGGTCTGCGAGTCGCGGTCGACGGTACGCCCATTGAACTCACCGGCATCGGCCGTTCACTAGCGTTTATCGAAGGCCTGGCTTCGCTGTCGACCACACGAATCACGTGCCTGGTGACCGCCGCCGCCGATCTCCGCGGCGCCACCCACACAGTGACGTTCGACAGCACCTACGCCGCGGGGCGCGTCGGCTGGCACGAGGTCACCGCGCAAGGCGACGCGATGCAGCTCGAAAAGTCCGACGTTCCCGAGCAAAGCACCAGCGCCGGGCTCACGAACTATCCGGCCACCGCGATCAAGTCGCCGCCCGATGTTCGCCACGCCAATTTGCGTGTCCGACCTGGCGGGGTCCGCCTCACGACCGCCAGCGACGCGATTGCGGCCAGTCCCGTCCGCAGCTCGATCCCTGGTGTTGACCGCGCCACTCGATCTTTCACCAATCTCGTCGCGTCACGCGATCTGACCGTGCGTATCGGGCTGCTTGCCGTCGCAGTGGCCTTCGTGCTCGGCATCTTCCACGCCATGGCGCCCGGTCACGGCAAGACGGTCATGGCGGCGTATCTCGTAGGCCAGCGCGGAAGTCTGCGTCAAGCACTCGGCGTCGGCGCAAGTGTCACGCTCACCCACACGGCTGGGGTTCTCGTGCTGGGGTTGATGCTGAGCGTTTCGACCGTCGCAGCACCCGAGCGGCTGTATCCCTGGCTCGGAACGCTGTCGGGCCTGATGCTCGCGTCGATCGGTGTGGGGCTGTTGGTTCGGGCCCGACGATTGCATCGGCTCGGGATCGCCGGCGCGTGGCACAGCCACGCACCGGGAGGGCACGCGCATATCCATCCCGGCGTTCTCGTTCGGCGCGACCACGAGGCCGCGGTCGACGAACGGGTGCTGATAGCTGCGGGCGCGACGTCGGTTCGCGCCAGCCACGGTCATGATCACGCGGGTCATGATCACGCGGGTCATGATCACGGGGGTCATGATCACGCGGTTCGCGTGCCGACTTCGGGCTCCGATGAGCAGCCGGCGATGGGCTGGCGTTGGATCATCGCGATGGGCTTTGCGGGCGGGATGGTACCGAGCCCGTCGGCACTCGTCGTGTTGCTCGGCGCGGTGGCGCTCGGGCGGAC
>JAYUFA010000176.1:0-5977 GCA_043738925.1 Actinomycetota bacterium | reverse complement strand
GTCACAGGTCAGGTGCGGCTCGTCGGGGTCGAGGTCGGGGTGCGAAGTTTGCTGCGCCGTTTGGGACCGGCGCGTTGGCGGGCGCACGCGACCCCGGACCGCGTGATCGACTGGGCTGATATTCATACCCTCGGTGGTGGCGGTGCGATGGGCGCGGATCGGCCGAACCGTGAGCTCCGACGCCTTCGAGCCGGCGATCTCGCTGATCTGTTGGAGGCGCTCGCGCAACCTCAGCGCCGACACCTCGTCAACGCGCTCGACAACGATATGGCCGCGGACGCGCTCGAGGAGATGGACCAAGACCAGCGCGACGCGGTGCTACGAAATCTCGGTCCCGATCGAGCAGCCGCGATCGTCGCCGACATGGAACCCGACGAAGCGGCCGAGGCGCTACGCGATCTCGACGACGCGGAGCGCGAACGGATCGTCGAGCGTCTCCCCGAGGCGGCGACCACCGCGGTGCGAACGATTCTCGGATACCGCGACCATTCCGCGGGAGGGATCATGACCACGATCGTGGTGCTCGCCCGGCCACAGGAAACTGTTGCTGTCGTGATCGAACGGCTCGGCGAGTTCGCCGAACACCGCTTCGATATCGACGCGGTGTTGGTCGTTGACGATGACGGCCGGCTGGTTGATGACATATCGCTGTTCGAGTTGGTGACAACGCCCCGCGACCAACCGGTGGGCGGGTTGGTCGGGCCGCCTTGGCCGATCGTGATCGGACCTGAGGCGGGTATCGACGAGATCATCGACGCCGTCGTATCGAATCGTCGTGGCTCGGTGGTGGTTGCCGGTGATGACGGCCGCCCGCTGGGGCGGATCATGGCCGATGACGTGGTCGACGCGCTCACGCCCGCGAATCGGCGTTTGCATCGCGAAGTCGGCGAGCAATGAGGTCGAGGATCGTGCGACTCGACCAGCGGGTGCGGCGACAGCTGCGGCGACGGCTCGGCGTGCTCGCGGTCATCGGCCCGGGCCTCATCGCCGCGAACGCCGGCAACGACGCGGGCGGCATAGCGACCTACGCGTCCGCGGGCGCGCAATACGCGTACCGCACGCTGTTTGTCATGGCGCTCGTCACGATCGCGCTTGTCGTGGTCCAAGAGATGGCGGCGCGCATCGGTGCTACCACCGGCAATGGTCTCGTGTCGCTCATCCGCGAGCAGTTCTCGCTACGCGTCGCGACGTTCTCGATCGTGTGTTTGCTTGCCGCGAACCTCGGTCTGGTCGTGTCGGAGTTCGCGGGCATTGGCGCCGCGATGGAACTGCTCGGCGTGTCGCGCTACATCGCGGTGCCCGTCATCGCAGTAGGGGTATGGGCCGTCGTCGCGTTCGGATCGTACCGGTACGCGGAACGCGTGTTCATCCTGGTGTCGCTCGTGTTCTTCGCGTATCCGATCGCCGCGGTGCTCGGCCACCCCCACTGGCGCGAAGCCGCCACCAACACGGTCGTGCCGCACCTGCTCGCGAACCGCAGTTTCTTGTTCCTCACCGTCGCGTTGATCGGTACGACGATCACGCCATACATGCAGCTCTACCAAACCGCCGCGGTCGTCGAACGCGGCGCGAGCTCATCAGACCTACGAGCCATCCGCATCGACACCATCACCGGATCAGTCTTCGCGAACCTGATCAGCATGGCCATCATCGTCGCGACAGCCGCCGCGATTGGTGGTCGAGGACCGCTCACCTCCGCCGCCGACGCCGCGCAAGCGCTCGAACCAGTGGCCGGGTCATCAGCGAAAACGATCTTCGCTGTCGGCCTCCTCGGCGCGTCGCTACTCGCCGCAGCCGTCGTGCCGCTGGCGACGTCGTACGCGCTCGCCGAAGCCATCGGTGTCGAGAGGAGCGTCTCGCGACGGTTCCGCGACGCCAAAGTGTTCATGGGATTGTTCACCGGGCAGATCGTCATCGGTGCTGCGATCTCGCTCGCTCCCGGGAACCTCATCGACCTGCTCATCAACATGCAGTTCCTCAACGGTCTCATCACCCCGGTCTTGTTGACGTTCATCCTGATCCTCGCGAACCGACACAAACTGATGGGCCCGAACACCAACACGCCAGCCTTCCGAATACTCGCCACCATCTGCACCGTCACCGTCGCAATCCTCGCCGTCGTTGTCGCCGCCCAAACCGTTCTCGGATGGACCGGACAATGAACCAGAAGTGGGGGTCCGGCACCGAGAACGGCGTCTGGTCCGGTTCGGTGGTCACGGAGGCGGTGTGCAGTGCTCCACGAACTGCCGCCAGTCGTTGGACGTGTCCTCAGATGACGAGGAACACCAGGACGTCGCTGCGGTCCGCGCTGTCGATTTGAATGGCGTAGCAGCCTGGCCGCTGGACTCTGGTGGCGGTGGGGAAGTCGCGCCATCCTCCGCTGATGCTGCTTGCCGTGCGTGATACGTCGAGGACGAGATCGGGGAGCAGTTCGGCGTCGCCGTAGTTGAAGCGGATGTCGCTGTCGCCGTCGAGCTGGTGCCCACGGATCAACACGTCGGTTCGCACGTCGGGCGCAACCGCCCAGATCACCTTGTTGCCACCCCAGATCGCGGAGCCGTAGTTCTTGGCGGGAGCGAATGCCATGGTGGCTCCGGTACCGAACACCGGTCGGACCGGCGCGTTGCCGAGCATCTGACCGAGGCCGGGCGTCGGCTGAGAGACAACAGAGTCCGCCGGGCATGGTTGGCCGGCGGTGAGCGACGGTAGTACCAACGGTCGGCGCCGCAACGCAGCCACGTCGGAACTGCGTGCCCCGCCCGAGCACGCGACAAGCACGGCGATCACGCAACTCACCAACACGCGCCTCGTCCGCATTCTGCCAGTGTGAACTGCGACGTCGTCATTGACAAGATCGCGAGCTGCACGACCAACTTCATCGCCGCGCCCACGTTTGTGTTGGTGGCCGAGTAGCGCACCCCAGGTGATTTGAACCGCTCTCGCTGGACTGGCGTACGCTCAGGTCGAGCGGCCGGGGGTGGGCGATGACGACAGTGATAGGCGGTCGCAACCGGCGACGGCTGCTCGCGCCGCTGACGATGATTCTGGCGCTCGCGATCGCGGTGACGGCCGGCTGCGGATCGGACGCGAAGCTCATCGGAGCACCTGCGTCGTCCTCGACGACCACCGCTTTCACGACATCAACCTTGCCCGCCACGACGACGAGCCAACCGGCCGCCGGAACCACGCGACCGGCGGGCGGCGCAGGCTCGCCAACCACGCCGCCAACCACCCCACCGCCGACCGCCACGACGCCCCCGGCAACGACCCCCCCCGGCGACGACCAAGCCACCGGCTACCCCTCCACCGACGACGAGTCCCCCATTGCCGAAGATTACGGGCGTCGCAATCTCACCGCAGCAAATTGTGTGCCCGATCGCGGTGGTTACGACAACCGTGACCGTGACATGGACGAGCGAGAACGCGACGACTGTTGAGATCTACCTCGTCACGGCCGGCGGGTCGATCATTTCCCCCAACCCCGACCCCGACAGCACCGGGGTGCGCGCTCGAGGCGGTCCCCAGGGGGCGGCCACGTTCTCGATTCCCTGCGATGGCACCACCCAACGCCTGTCGATCAAGCCCTTCCGACAAGGCAGCGGGGTCGTCGTCACGGGAGCCCCCGTGTTCGCGGGGGTGGGCGAGTCGCGGCCCAACTTCTGAACGAGACGCCAGCGGCGCTCGAGGTACTCGTCCACAACGGCAAGCATGCCCAAGGAGCTGTGGTGGTGCCAAAGGAGCGCAATGTCCGGTTCCCGATGGTTGCCCGTGCGTGCGCGAGGATGAGCGGGTGAGTAGCGAACACCCATCCGGCGCGCCGCACGATGAGCGGGCCGCGCCGACGGGCACCGCCTCGACAATCGACGATGCCGAGTCGCGCGCCGCGATGCGGGCGTTTCTGCAACGCAGCGAGGTGCGGTTGTCCACGATTCACCGGGTCGCTCAGGCGCTGCTCGGTGGGTCGGCACTCGTGTTGCTGCTGCCGTTGTTCATCCGCGACGGCTTCCCGAAGCTGACCTCGCTGATTGTTGCGAGTTATGACGCTGATCAGAGCTGGGTCGCGACGTCGGGTATCGCGGTGGCCGCGCTCTTGTCGGTGCTGCTTCCCGTCGCCGCCATCTTCTTGCTCGTTGGTGACCTGCTCGGCTTCTATTTCACGAGCAACACGTTCGGGGCGCTTGGTGCCGAGAGCAGTGGTCGGCGACCGCGGTTCAACCCGCGCTTCATCATTCCCGGCCTTGGCTTCAACGACGACGAACTCTCAGAGAACTTGCGTGCCGCGCTCGACGCCGAGCGTCGCGACGAATGGACCAAGGCGTTGCTGGTGCCGCGCACGCTTGACGACGCCGGCTGGCGAGATCGTTTCGACACGCGTATGCACGACATCTGGGGCGTTACGGCGGCAGACGGATTCGCCGGGGACGATGACCGGATCCGTCAATCGTTTCGCCTCGCCGGCCTGACCCGCGACCGAACGCTCGCCGCGGATGTTGCCCGCACTGAGGCGCTCCTTGCGCGACACGTACTCACGCTGCGCGTCGTCGTACTGCGCTACACGAAGGCGCTGCTCCTCATCATCACGACCATGATCGCCACGCTCGCGGCGGCCGGTTTCGTTGAAGACGCCGCACGGGTCGACCCGACAGGGCACTTTCATGACGGCTTCCCGTATCGATATCTTTTTCTCGTCGGAGCGGTGTACGTGTTCTGGGCTCCGCTCGCGGCGAGGAGCGTGACCGCGCCGCTTCGCCTCATACAACGACACACCCCCGGCGTCGGCGAGTATCGAGACGTCTACCTCGACAAGCGTATGACGCAGTTCGAGTCGGCGACGGTGTTCGCCACGTTGCTTGGGTTGATCGGTGCTTCGGCCGCCACGATCGAAGCCGGATACAACGCCGCCGGATCGAACGGCGTTCTTGGCGCGGGCGCGCTCGTGTTGATTGCCGGTTTGCTGTGGGTCTATTCGCTGCGTGATTACGCGGCCGGACCACGTCAGACCCTTGAAGCCGTGTGGCTCACGCTGCAAGGACGCGAAGCACCACAGTCATCGGCGCCCCAGCGTGATGCTCCGCATGGCTGACACGCCCTACGAACGAAGGTGGGCCAGCGGCGACGCGCGGCGCTGTCGTTCCGGTGTCGGTGCGATTCATCCGGTAGCGTTCGGCGAGTTGCGGTCGGTGACGACGAGATCAAACGCAACGGCGGGAGCCTTTGATGGATACCTGGGCGAGTATCACCAGCGGTCGCGAGGCGTTCGGTGACTATCTCGCGCATTTGACGCCGGATGATTGGACCAAGCCGTCTTTGTGCGCCGAGTGGACCGTCAAGGATGTGGTCGCTCACATGCTGGTCATCCCCACGATGTCAAAGGGTCAGGTATTTCGTGCGTTCGCGGGCTCGGGATTCAACCTCGACAAGATGAACGCGAAGCTCGTGAAGAGGCTGGCCGAGCACACGTCCCCGGATGAGCTCGCGGCGAAGACCACGAGTTCGGCCGCGTCGCATGGCATGCCGCCCGGTCTCAAGTTGCCGGGCGTGTTCAATGAGCTTGCCGTGCATTCGGCCGACGTCGCTGAAGCGGTCGGGAAGCCGTTCGACATGCCAGTGACGGACTATGTCGCTTGCCTTGAGTTTCTGAAGGAAGCGCAGCCGGTTTTCGGCGCCAAGAAGCGCGTGGCCGGTTTGGAGCTCCGCGCGACCGATGCCGATTGGTCGACCGGCTCGGGTCCGACGGTGGCGGGGTCGGCCAAGCAGCTGCTTCTGGCCGTCGCCGGCCGCCCGTCGGCTCTTGAGCACCTCACCGGCGACGGTCTCGCCACGTTGCGATCCCGCTGACGGAGCGAGGAGGTCCCTGTGTCCGCAGCCCCACTCGCCTTGCACGTGGGCGTCGATGAGATCCCGTGGGTCGACAACGCGCGCGTCGGGGGGCGAATGCGCCTCCTGCAAATCGACGCCGACGCTCAGATGTCCGTAT
>JAYUFA010000175.1:0-16002 GCA_043738925.1 Actinomycetota bacterium | reverse complement strand
GTAAAGGCAGACCAACCCGACTACTGGCGGCTCACCTCGCTCGATCAGTTCGACGGCGTTGCGTGGACGTCGAGCGGTGAGTACGAGACCGCCAAGGGCACGTTGCCCTCGCAACTGCCTGACGGCACGTCGACACAGTCGCTGACACAGACGTTCACCATCGAGGCGCTCGATCCGCCGTGGATGCCCGCCGCGTACGAGCCGGTGGCGGTGGTCGCCGACGGGGGAACGAAAGCCATCTACGAGTCCGAGTCGGCCACGCTGACCATCGGCAACAAGGTGACGTCCGGCGAAGGCAAGACCTACACCATCGACTCGCGTGTGCCCGTCCGCGACGTCAACGTGTTGCGCGCCGCCACCGACGATGCGGTACCCAAGGCCATTCGTGATCGGTACGCGGTCGCTCCGAGCCTCACCGGTTTTGTACGTGGCCGAGCCACGCAAGCGACACGCAACGCAACGACACCATTCGATCGGGCTCTGGCGCTGCAAAACTTCTTCCGCAATGGGTCCTTCACCTACTCGCTTGACGTTGCTGCGGGCCAGGGCGTCGACTCGATCGACAGCTTCCTGCGTCGTCGGGTCGGGTATTGCGAGCAGTACGCGTCTGCCTATGCCGCGATGGCCCGCTCGCTCGGGCTACCTGCTCGCGTGGCCGTCGGTTTCACGCCGGGAGATCAGGACGCAAACGGGCTGTGGCACGTTCGCGGCGAATATGCGCATGCCTGGCCCGAGGTCTACCTGGCCGGTGCCGGGTGGGTTCGTTTCGAACCGACGCCAGGCCGCGGTGCTCCCGGCGACCAGTCCTACACCGGCGTTCCCTTCCAGCAAGTCGCGCCCGGTGCGCCAACGTCGGCAACGACCGTTCCCCCGACGACGACCACGGTCGCAGGCACAACGCCAACCACGTCGGCGCCCGACTCGACGGCGGCCGCCGATCCCGGGTCGGTGGCGCAGGGCACGGCTCCGGGAGCCAGTCTGCTGGGCTCGACCACCTTGCTGGGCGCCATCGCGCGTATCGCGCTCGGGTTGCTCGGCGCGCTGGTCATGGCAACGCTGGCCGTGCCGACCTGGAAGGTGCTGCGCCGCGTGGCGCGACGGCGACGCATCGGCAGCACTGCCCGCGGCCAAGTGGCAATCGCGTGGGAGGAGGCTGTCGACGCGCTCGGCCTGCTTCGCCTCCCCGTTTCGCCCGCCGCGACGCCGACCGAGATCGCCAACGAGGCTGCCCACTCCGCGCCGAAGACGGCAGGCGAAGCGTTGCATCGCCTGGCAACCATGACCACCGAGGCGCGCTACGCCGCCATCGAGCCCGATGCAGAAACTGTTGCGCGAGCCACGACCGCAGCCACGCTCATACGGAGCACCATCCGCTCCCATGTGAGCCGCGGTCGCCGTATCCGTCAGATGCTCGATCCTCGACCGCTGTTTCCCGGCACGACGATCACTGCCAAGTAGTGCGCGGCGCAGGCGATGGCGCGGCACCTATCGGCGTGGCCCAGCAGCCCGATTCCTATTTCTCGGGCGTCTGGTCGTTGCCGCGGAAACGCTCGCGCATCTTCTGCCCGGTGTTGCCGAAATAGGCACGGACGCCCGATCCGGAGCGGCGCTGCGTGATCTGCTGAATGCCGACTCGGCCGAGTCGACGCAAGCTCCGCTCGAAGGCCAGCGCCGACACCAGCATGACGATGAAGCCGACGAACGCGAGCACGAACGAGACGGACAGGGTCGCGATCATGAACACCACGCCCACCACGAAACCAAGGGCAGCCCACTTCAGCCCGCGAAACGCGGGCGTGTAGACCGTGGTGGATCGCACCTCTCGTGCGAGACGAGGATCGGACTCATAGAGCCGCTGCTCGATCTCGCTGAGGATGCGCTGCTCGTCCTCGGAAAGCGGCACGACGTCCTCCAGGGCAAAAACCTTCCGGCGCGATTGTCGCACACGGAACGACCAGTCACAACGCGTGCAGTCAGGCCCTTCGGCCCTTTGCACCCGCCTACCGGCGCGGCTCCATGCGGTCGGGGCCCCACTGCTGGTCGCCGCGGCGTTTCAACCGTAGGCCGTCGCGCCCGGTAAGTACGGCGGGCCCGATCGAGCGGTCGCCGAACCGGGCCCGGATGGCGTCGACTGCCAGGTCGATCTCGGGCCATGCCGGACGCCCGGCGTCGGTCAAAGAGAGCTGGCGCACCGGGTCATCGGTCAGGCCGCTGGCGCTGAGACCGACGAGACGCACGCCCTCGCCCGGGTCGACCTGCGCCAGCAACGCCTTCGCGACCTTGGCGATTGGTGTGGCCGAATCGAGCGGTTCGTCCAGCGTGCAGGCACGTGTGATCGTCCTAAAATCGTGAAATCGGATTTTGAGAGTGATCGTGCGAGCCGCCAACCCCGCGCGACGCAGCCGCGAGGCAACAGCGTCGGCCATCCGCGTCAACTCAGGCTCGATGGTGGCCCGATCGTAGTGGTCGGTTGGATACGTCTCCTCATGACCGATCGACTTCGCACGCTGCTCGCGGACCACGGGCCGCGAGTCGCGTGCGTACGCCAAGTCATGCAAGTGACGTCCATGGGCGTCACCGACCGAAGCGCACAAACCCGCAAGCGGAACTGCAGCAAGGTCGGCGACCGTGCAGACACCAAGTCGTTCGAGCTTGGCAAGCGTCGCCGGGCCGACACCCCACAAGGCCTTGACCGGCAGCGGATGCAGGAAGGCCAGCTCACCTCCGGGTTGGACGACGACCACGCCGACGCCGGGCAGCGGACCAGTCGGCGATGGCGACGGTTTGGCGGCAACGGAGGCAAGCTTGGCGAGGAACTTGTTCGGTGCAACACCCACCGAACAGGTCAGCCCTTCCTCGTCGAGTACGCGCGCTCGAATGGCATGCCCGATCGCTGTCGCGTCACCGTGCAGGCGCCGCGAGCCGCGCACGTCGAGAAAGGCTTCGTCGAGCGACAACGGCTCGACCAGCGGCGTGAAGCTGTCAAAGATCGCCATGACTCGACCCGAGACCTCGGCGTAGCTCGCGTGGTTGCCCGGAAGAAATATCGCGTGCGGGCACAACCGTTGGGCGCGTACCGAGGGCATGGCCGAGTGGATGCCATACGCGCGCGCTTCATAGGACGCGGCGGCAACCACCCCTCGTGCCCCGCGCCCGCCGACGACAACTGGACGGCCACGCAGGGTCGGATCGCGCAGCAACTCGACCGACACGAAGAACGCGTCCATGTCGACATGAACGATGCTGGGGCCATCGGCCGGTGGCAGTG
Organism: Actinomycetota bacterium; assembly: GCA_043738925.1. Taxonomy (GTDB): domain Bacteria; phylum Actinomycetota; class Acidimicrobiia; order Acidimicrobiales; family WLNW01; genus WLNW01. The sequence goes on along the minus strand of JAYUFA010000175.1, from coordinate 12,734 downwards.
CGGCCATCGTCAGAGCCGCTCGACCTCGAGCGTCGCGAGCGTGGTGCCGCGCACAACACGATATTCGTAACGGCGCAGCTCCTCCCACGGAGCGTCGAGCCAATCGCGTAGCGGCTCGGCCACCCAATGCGGCGCGTCCTCCAGATAGGACCGGCACGCGTCGGGCAAATGAAAGCCCGCATCGAAGACGATGCCATCCGGGTCGTCGAACACGAACTCCCCCTCATGGCCGGCTGCTCGATACACGATCACGCGCATCATGCCGCCCATCTCGCCGAGATCGACGACGACCTCGTACACGGGACCGGTCCAGTGAACGACGGCGAGGCCGGTCTCCTCGATCACTTCGCGCGAGAGCGCTTCGACCTCGTGCTCACCCTGCTCGATGACGCCACCCGGCGGACTCCAATCGATCGAGCCGTTACGCCGCTGATTCGCCACGAGCAGCAGCGCTCCCTCGTGCTCGATCAGACCACTGACCACCGACCAGCTGCGCATGGGATCAGTCTTACCGCATCTGGTGCCCAACGTCGCCGTTCCCACGGTTGGTTTCGGAGGAGCCGTTTGCTGGACTGGGTCTCAGCGACGCAGGACGACAGCCTCACCGATCTGCACCGGGATCTCTGCCGCCGCGGTCAATGTTGGCGCCGAGGTGGGAGCGACCGGGTGGGTCGATCCGGCACCATCACTACGCACGAGCAGGAGACCGCCGACCGCGGTGAGACCGACCAGGATGCCGGCGACGGGCACAACGAGTCGGCGGCGCAGACTGCGGGCGTGATCGCGCACGTGATCGGTGCGCGAGATCATCATGTGGCCGAGCGCAGAACTGATCTCTCGGGGCGCGAGCCGCAGTGCCTCGGCAAGCGCCGACAGATCCACCTGGCGCAGTGGGATCGGCGTGCCGACCGGCAGCCCCCGCAGCGAATACACGAGCGCCAAGTAGTTGGTCAGGATATGGGCGGGGTCGCGGTCCTCGAGGTCGACGTTCGTGTCGCCGACTGCTACGTGACCTTCGTTGAGGTCGATGATCAGCTGCGACCGCGCCGGAACAATCGCTCCCGCGTGCACGCCGTAGAGTTCAGCGAGCCAGCGCACCAGCGGCTCGTCGAGTGACGCGCGACCCGACTCGACATCGGCGAAGAACTCTTCCTCGAACGCGAGCCCGGAGCGGCGAACCAGGTCGTCGAGCGATTCACCACTTGCAACGCGGGCCTCGCCCAGCAAGCGACCAAGACGAATGGGGGGTACGAGTGTGGCGGGCGATGACGTGGTCACGTCCGGAGTATCGACGTGGCACAGCAACGAGCCGATGAGCCGGTCGGCCCATTTTACAAACGATTCTGACGGGCCGCACGGGCCAGCGCTCGTCGACGAACGCCCTATTTTCGTCGCAGCACGCGATCACGGATCGCCCACCAAGTGACAAGCCGCATTGCCTCGACCACGATGTTGCCCGACATCTTGGATGTGCCCCGGACGCGATCACGGAACGAGATCGGGTATTCGACGACCGACTCGCCAAGGCGACGAACCTCGTACGCCATCTCGATCTGGAAGCCGTAGCCATCGGCGCGAATGGTGTCGAGATCGAGACGGCCGATCACCTCTGCTCGGTACGCACGGAAGCCAGAGGTGGCATCGTGCACCGGCATATCGAGTACGGCGCCGGCGTAGCGGTTTCCCCATTTCGAAAGGGCCTTGCGGTGCCAACTCCAGTTCGGGATTTCGCCACCAGGGATGTAACGGCTACCGATGACGAGCCCGGCACCGCTCGACGACAGCTTGGCGATCATCGCGGGAAGCGCCGCCGGGTCGTGCGACAGGTCCGCATCCATCTCGATGAGCACGTCGAAGCCGTTGGCGATACCCCACGCAAAACCCGCACGGTACGCGGAGCCAAGCCCGGTCTTCGCCACCCGGCGCATGACCGTGATGTTGCCCAGCGTGGCGTTGAAAGCCTCGGCAGCATCAGCAGTGCCATCGGGGCTCCCGTCGTCGACAACGAGCACGGTCGCGTCGGGCAATGCGGCTCTCGTGCGAGTGAGCACTTCGTCCACATTCTCGGCTTCGTTGTAGGTCGGCAGAACGACGAGGATGCGCACTGGAAGCAGAATACGCGGATCCTCCTGCGAAATTCGCGCATCCCGGTATCTGATGGTGACCGCGCCGTGCGTAGCATCGTGTCCGATGGACGACCCGAGCGCCTCGCGACCACCGAGTTCCCAGGGTCCACCGTCAGGGGCACCACCGCTCGCCGCTCGCCTGCTCGCCTTCGGCGCGATCTTGATCGCGGGGGTGTGCGGCGGCCTCATCGGCTTTGGCTTCGTCAAGCTGCAATGCAGTGGCACGTGCGCCACACCGAAGGGCATTGGCGCGTTCGTCGGCGCCGTCGGCGCCGCGGTCGGCGTCGCCATCATCTCGGTGCTGACCTTGCGCGCGATGGGCGAATGGGCAGCCGGCGGTCGCCGCCGGAACTGACGGCTGCTATGGCGCGTCGGCCAGCACGTTGACCGCGTAGGCAAGCTTGTCGTCGTCCACGTCAGCGTGAGTCACCAGGCGGACGATGCCCGGCGCGATCGTGCCGGCAAGCACATCGCGCGACGCGAGCCATGCCACCAACGTGTCGGCGTCATCGTGACCGAACACCACCATGTTCGTTGCATTGCCCCCGCGATCGCGGGCGGACTCGGGCCAGCGGTCCTCGACGGCGCGTGCCAGCACCGCGGCGCGTTCGTGATCGTCGGCGAGGCGGTCGACCATCGTGTCGAGAGCCACCAAGCCCGCCGCAGCGAGCACGCCTGCTTGGCGCATCGCACCACCGAAGCGCTTGCGCTCGTCGAGTGCCCGCGAAACCAACTCGGCCGGCATCGCCAGCACCGATCCGACGGGTGCCGCAAGACCCTTCGACAGACAACACATCACCGTCGTGGAGTATCTCGCGAGCGCCTCCGGAGAGCTGCCTGTCGCAACCGAGGCGTTGAACAGGCGAGCGCCATCAAGGTGCAGCGGGACACCGAGCCCTGCTGCCTCGGCGCTGACGTCGGCCATCAGCGGCGTACCGCCCGACGCCATCGCGGTGTTCTCGATGGTGATCGCGGCCACCTCGACATGGTGATGTGCCGCTGCGGCGATCGCGCCGCGCGCTGCGACAAGATCGAGGTGGCCGCACGGATCGTCGATCAACGCGAACTGCACGAGTGCGTTGCGGGCCGTTGCGCCGCGTTCGTGGTTCACGATATGACAGCGCCGACCCGCGATCACGGCATTGCCAGGGCGCGTCAACAGGCACATCGCGATCTGGTTGGCCATCGTGCCAGACGGTACGAACAGGGCCGCTTCCTTGCCCAGAAGTTCGGCGAAGCGAGCTTCGAGCCGACGCACGGTGGGGTCCTCCCCGTAACCGTCGTCACCGACCTCGGCGTCGGCCATCGCGCGTCGCATCGCCGCGGTGGGCTGGGTCACGGTGTCTGAGCGGAGGTCGACCTGCACGACGTCATCGTACTGAGACGCCCAAGCGCGACGGGAGAACCGCACGAGGATCGACCTCGTAGATTGAAGGATGTGAACAGCTCCCACGACATCGACGCCGCCGCCATCTCCGGCGAACTGTTGCGTCAGGCGATCACGATCGCCACCGATGTCGCCGCTCATCTGCGTGACGCGCGCCAAACCCGCAGTTTGCGTGTGTCGACCAAGTCCACAGCAACCGACATGGTCACCGATATGGACGTGTGGGCCGAGAAGGAGATCGTCGGCCGCCTCCTCGATGTGCGACCCGACGACGGCGTGCTCGGCGAGGAGGGCACGTCCTTTGCGGGAACGTCAGGGATCACCTGGTGTATCGACCCCATCGACGGCACCACCAACTACTTGTATGGCCATCCGGGCTATTCGGTGTCGATCGCCGCGATGATCGACGGCGAGCCAATTGTCGGTGTCGTCGCCGACGCCGAACTCAACCAACTGTTCAGCGCGGTCCGCGGGTTCGGTGCGTGGCGCGACAACCAGCCGATTTCGGTGTCGACGAACTCGACGCTCGCGTTGGCCTTGGTTGGCACCGGTTTCGGGTACGCCGCCGAACGACGCGCCCGCCAGGGAGCGGTACTCGCGCAGCTCCTGCCACGCATTCGAGACATCCGTCGGATGGGCGGCGCCGCCCTTGACTTGTGCTCGGTCGGATGTGCACGCCTCGATGCGTACTACGAGCGGGGGCTCAGCCCGTGGGACGCCGCGGCCGGCGGATTGATCGCTCGCGAAGCCGGCGCGTGTGTAACCGACTTCGACGGCAACCCCTCCTGGACCGGCGATATCGTCGCCGCTCCGTTGGCGTTGCACGAACCGCTCCTCGAAGCGCTACGCGCGGCGGGTGTCCACGCAACGTGATATCGCCGGCAGATCGCCGCGCGCAGCGTCCCGGCGTGCGAGGATTCGAGCGGGACGATTCAAACCCCGAGGTGCATGGCGGGCATGCACAGAAGGCACGATGACACTGTGGGCACACGCATTCTGACCGTCGAGGATGACGAGCGCATTCGAACCGCCGTCAAACTCGCGCTCGAGGACGAAGGCTGGCAGGTGAGCGAGGCCCCCAACGGCGAGGACGCGTTGGGGACCTTCCAACGCGACCCGGCTGATGTCGTGCTGATCGACATCATGCTGCCTGGCATCGATGGATTCGAGGTTTGCCGGTCGATCCGCCGCATCAGCGACGTACCGATCATCATGGTCACCGCCCGCGCCGACACACACGACGTCGTCGCGGGTCTTGAAGCCGGCGCCGACGACTACCTGACCAAGCCATTCGCGCCGAAGGAGCTGAGCGCTCGCATCCGCGCATTGCTGCGACGAGTGCGCACCTCCGAGCCCGGCATGTCGCGGCTCGTCTTCGGTGACCTGGAGATCGTCCCCGACGAGGGCTCGGTCCGGCGGAGCGGCGAAGAGCTCCACCTCACCAAGACCGAGTTCCGTCTGCTGGTCGAGCTGGCAACCAACCCGGGTCGCGTCTTGTCGCGCGAGGTCTTGCTCGAACGCGTGTGGGGATACGGCTACTTCGGCGATGGCCGCCTGGTCGACGTGCACGTGCGGCGGCTGCGCACCAAAGTCGAGTACGACCCCGCGAACCCGCGCCATGTCGTCACGGTCCGCGGGCTCGGCTACAAGCTGCAATCGTAACTGCGGTGACCACGCCGGTCGCGGGTCCGCGCAAGGCCTCACCTCTGCGACCATGGCAGCGACTCGGCTTGCGGGCGCGCATCACGTTCGCGTTCTCCGCAGGCGGGCTGTTGCTGTCGACGATACTCGCCGGCGCGACGCTGTACCTCACGCGCCACAACCTGCTCGCGCAGCGCGAGGACAACGCCATCGAGTTGCTGGCGTCCAACCAGCTGAGCCTGAGCCAGCGGCTCACCTCCGACATCTCGGCCACCGCGCTCGACGACGCGGTCAAAAGCCTGAGCAGTGCTCAAGGCTCGTTCTCGATCGTGCGCATCGGCACCAACGTCCGGGCGAGCAGCGCCGGAACCTTTGCGGCGGAGAATGTGCCTCACTCACTCGAGCAGTTGGTGATCTCGGGCCGGCCCGGCCGCATGCTCATCTCGCTCGACGGCAAACCGACGCTTGTACTCGGCGCACCACTACAGCTCACCGGCGATGCGTCCGCGCAGTACTACGCCGCGGTTCCGCTCAGCGATATCGAGAACACGCTGCAGTCGCTCTCATACATCCTCCTCGGTGCCGCCGGTGTGACGGCAGTCTTGAGCGCAGTGCTCGGTACATGGACGAGTCGTCGGGTCTTGCGCCCACTCGGCGAGGCGTCGGCCGCGGCCGAGGCCATCGCCACTGGCAACTTGGCAGCCCGGATGGATCCACCGGCTGATCGCGACCTCGCATCATTGGCTGCGTCGTTCAACGAGATGGCCGGCGCGTTGCAAGAACGCATCGAACGCGACGCGCGGTTCGCATCCGAGGTCAGCCATGAGTTGCGCTCGCCGTTGATGACCTTGACCGCGTCGGTCGAGGTGCTCGAGACGCGACGCGATGAGTTGCCCGAGCGCGCCCAGACCGCAGTTGATCTGCTGTCGTTGGACTTACAGCGATTCAAACAGCTCGTCGAGGACCTCCTGGAGATCAGCCGCTTCGACGTGGGCACGGCGCGCCTCGAACTCGACGAGTTGAACGTCGTGGAGTTCGTGCGTCAGGCCACGCTGCGAGCAAGCGACCGGGCGATCCCGGTGGCCTACGACCCCAAACTGGCACACACCTACATTCACGCTGACAAGAGGCGACTTGCGCGCGTCATGCAGAACCTCATCGACAACGCCGCCAAGTACGGCGATGGCGCGACGGGCATCGAAATCACCGATCTCGGCACGTCGATGCAGATCGCAGTGCAGGACAGTGGCAACGGCGTGCCGGTCGACGAGCGCAGCGTGATCTTCGATCGCTTCTCGCGCGGCGGTGCCGGCGGCCGCCGGGGTTCCGACAGCGGTGTCGGGCTGGGGCTCGCGCTCGTCAGCGAGCACATCCACTTACACGGTGGGCGCGTCTGGGTCGAAGATCGCCCCGACGGCCAGATGGGCGCGCGGTTCGTCGTCGAGTTGCCGACCGACACGCTGGAGCAACCATGAGACCGCCTCGGCAAGTCAAGCGCCCGTGGGCTCTCGCGATGCTCGCTTCGATCGCGGCGATCGCGGCCTCCTGCACCGTGCCTCGCGACGACCAGGCGCGACCCATCGATCCAACGCGACTGGTTTCGTCAGCGTCCAACAAAATCAACTGCGCGTCGCCCGGTGTCGACGCGCCGAGCACCGTATTGCGCGTGTTCCTCGTGAGCCAAAAGGCCGAGCCGCCTTTCGTGACGCCCGTCGATCGCGTCGTCGCGACCACGGCGGCCACACCGCGAGCCGCGCTCGATGCCCTGTTCAACTGTCGTGTCACCGACGAGGACCGACGCAACGGTCTTGCCACCGACATCCCGGAGGAGACCATACTCCTCGGGCTCGATCCGATCGCCGACCGCACCGGGTTCTACGAGGTGCGCATCGGGCGGCTCCAAAACCGCGGTGCGCAAAAGGTCAACGATCTCGACAAGGTCGCCGTCGCACAGATCTTCTTCACCGCCGCCAACGCCGGACTCACCCAGCACGTAGTCGGGCTCCAGTTCAACATCGCCGGACGTGCCGTTGCTGTCAGCACTGATCGAGGCACGATCGGCCAAAGCGATTTCGTTTGCCGAGAGGACTTTTCTGCATCCGGCCCGTCGACGGCAACAACCCCTACGACCACACCACTCGGTCGTGCGTCGACCTCGATCGCCGCGACCCAGCGCTGCCAAGACAGCTGAGCGACACGACCATAAGCGGTTCAGCCGAAGAATGCGCGACGAACGGCCAGCAGCTCAGGCGAGACTCGCTTGAGGTTGCGGACGGCATCGGCGAGGGGCACGCGCACCACCTTGCTCTGTTGCCACGCAACCATGTGGCCGAATGCGCCGTCGTGCACGGCGTCGACTGCGGCCGCGCCAAACCACGACGAGATCACGCGATCGAACGCGGTCGGCGTGCCGCCGCGCTGCACGTGGCCCAGGATCGTCAGCCGGGTTTCGATACCGGTGCGCGTTTCGATCTCCTGCGCGACGACGTTGCCGATGCCGCCGAGGCGCACGTGGCCGAACTCGTCGGTGGAACGCTCGGGCAGGCCAATCGTGCCCTTCGCAGGCTCGGCCCCTTCGGCCACGACCACGATGCTTGCAAATCGCCCCGCGTCATGGCGCCGCATGATGCGCTTGCAGATGTCGTCGATAACGAACGGTTCCTCGGGCACAAGCGTCACCGTCGCGCCACCGGCGAGCCCGGCCCACGTGGCGATGTGGCCGGCGTGGCGACCCATCACCTCGACCACCATCACGCGATGGTGTGACTCGGCTGTGGTGTGTAGGCGGTCGATGGCGTCGGTAGCGATCTGCACCGCGGTGTCGAACCCGAAGCTCATCTCGGTGCCGCCAATATCGTTGTCGATCGTCTTCGGTACGCCGACCACCGGGAAGCCTTCGACGAACATGTCGCTCGCGGCGCGCAGCGTTCCCTCGCCGCCGATGCAGATCAACGCATCGATGCCATAACGTTGCACCGTCGCGCGGACACGTTCGACCCCGTTGTCAACCGCGAACGGTTGCACGCGTGACGTGCCGATGATCGTTCCGCCAAGCGGCAGGATTCCCCGGCAGCGATCAACATCAAGTGCGACGGAGCGATCCTCGATGAGGCCGACCCAGCCGTCGAGGAAACCGATCACCTCGTCGCCGTAGCCGTGCTCACCGTGACGGGCAATCCCGCGTAACACAGCATTGAGCCCGGGGCTGTCGCCGCCGCCCGTGAGGACTCCGATACGCATCAGATCTCCTACTCAATCGGTTGCGGCAAGGGCGCAAGGCGGTCGTTATCGCCGCGCGTTCAGAGCACTAGCGTAGGCCCGTGGGTGTCGTCATCTCCATCGATGCGGGTACGACCAGCATCCGCACTATCGCAGTCGACACAACGGGCCGCGTGTGCGCCCAACGCTCGCGCGAACTCACGCAGTTTTTTCCCCAGCCCGGCTGGGTCGAGCACGACGCCAGCGAGATCTGGTCCACCACACAGGCGATGCTCGCGCAGATCGTGGGCGACCTCGATGGCCAACCCATCGCAGCGATTGGCGTCACCAACCAACGCGAGACCGTCGTGGCGTGGAATCGTCGCGACGGCTCGCCCCTCGGTCCGGCCATCGTGTGGCAGGACCGCCGTACCGCGGCGCGTTGCGACAGGCTCGTCGCGGAGGGTCTCCTGCCCGCGGTGCGCGCGACGACAGGCCTCGTGCTCGATCCGTACTTCTCGGCGACCAAGATCGAATGGATGCTCCGCGACGGTGGCCTCGCGAGCGTTGAGGGCGTCGCGTTCGGCACGGTCGACGCTTGGCTGCTTTGGCACCTGACCGGCTCGACGCAACGCAACGGCGCGGTATTCGCAACCGACTCGTCGAACGCCGCGCGGACCATGCTCTTCGACATCGACCGGGGTGTATGGGACCACGAACTGTGTGACCGTTTCGGCGTCGCGGTCGCACAACTCCCCGAGGTGCGCTCCAGCATTGGCGCGTTCGGCTTCACCGCCGCGGGGCTCGGCGTGCCCGCTGGCATCGCCGTCACCGGCGTGCTCGGCGATCAACAAGCGGCGCTGTTCGGCCAAGCGTGTCTCGAACCCGGCATGGCCAAGAACACCTACGGCACCGGGTCGTTCGTGCTCGTCAACGTCGGCACGCGTTGTCCCGCACCCATTGACGGGCTTCTCACCACCGTCGCCTGGCAGATCGGCGACGAACGCACCTACGCCTATGAAGGAGCGATCTTCATCACCGGTGCCGCCGTGCAGTGGCTCCGCGACGGCCTCGGCATCGTCGCGTCATCGGCGGACATCACCGAGCTCGCCGCCTCGTGTGACAGCACCGAAGGTGTCTACTTCGTTCCTGCGATGGCCGGGCTCGGTAGCCCGTGGTGGGACAGTCATGCGCGCGGCCTGATCATTGGCATTACACGCGGTACCACGCGAGCCCACTTGGCCCGTGCGGCAGTCGAAGCAATGGCGTACCAAACCCGCGATGTCGTCGACACCATGGTGCGTGCGTCGCGGACACCGCTGGTCACGTTGCGAGTTGACGGTGGCGGTGCAGTCAACGATTTGCTGCTCCAGCTCCAGGCCGATCTGCTCGGCGTGCCCGTCGTACGCGCCTCCGTGCACGAGACCACCGCGCTCGGCGCGGCCTACGCCGCAGGCATCGGCGCCGGCGTGTGGACGATCGACGATGTGCGCTCGCGTTGGCTATCCGCTCGCGCGTTTGTACCCAACCCGTCGATCCGCTCATCCGTGGATATGCGTTACTCCCAGTGGTTGCGCGCCGTCGAGCGAGCAAGGAACTGGGAACAATGATCGCCAGCGGGTTTGTTCGGGTTACCCGCCGATCTGGTTACCCGCCGATCTACTTACCCGCCGATCTGGCGCAACCGGGCGTCGGCAATTCGCACGAACGACAGGAATCGGCGGCGCTCACGCATGCGAAACGGATGCTGATCGCGGCCGAGGATCAGTGACAAAGACCCCAACGGCGCCCAAAGGATGTCCTCGGGGCCGGCGTCTCCCGACAGCACCAGATCACTCGATTGACTTCCCTGGACGAACACGCGCAGCCAGTCCGTCGTAGGCGGCTCGCCGCGCACCGTGGCCGGCACCGCGACGTCCTCATGGAGCGCGACGACCCACGACGCATTACAGAGCACCATCGATCGATCCAGCACCATCTCGATGAGCCGTTCAGGTCGGGCGATCGCGACGATGGACGCCGCACCTTCGAGCGCGCCCAGATCGTGATCAAGGGCCGACGCGTCAACCCGTACGACCTCCTCGATGTCGACACCGTCGACTTCGCCTACCTCCGCGACCAGGAGCGCGACAAGCGATTCGGACGCCAACGAGACCACGAGGTCGTCGACCGCACGACCAGCACCGTGTTCGAGGATCTCGATACCGACCACGTCACCCTTCACGCTGCCGATGCGGCTCGCGACCGCTCCAAGCGCGCCCGGTCGGTCGGGCAGCCACACACGCAATCGAACCAAGTACATGAGCCCTCAGGATCTACGGGGAGCGTCGCATGAATGCGGCGCTATTGAAGTCGGGTCAGCGCTTTACGCAAGCTGCGGACACCTTGGCGCGTCCGCTGCTCGTTCTCGATGAGCGCGAAACGCACATGACCTTCCCCCCCTGGACCGAACCCCACACCGGGCGACGTGGCGACCCCCGCCTCACGCACCAGGTATGACGCAAACTCGACCGAGCCCATCTCGCAGTACTGCTCGGGTATCGACGCCCATACGAACATGGTGCCACGGGGGCGACCAACGTCCCATCCCATCGCCGCGAGGCCGTCGCACAACACGTCGCGTCGCGCTTGGTAGATGTCTCGCACCAGCTTCGGGTACTCGGGCGCCTCGTTGAGCGTGACCGTCGCCGCAATCTGAATGGGCTGAAACGTGCCGTAGTCGAGATAGCTCTTGAGTTTGGCGAGAGCGGCGATGACTTGCGCGTTGCCCGACATGAAGGCGATGCGCCAGCCGGCCATCGAATACGACTTGGTCATCGAATAAAGCTCGACCGCGCACTCACGCGCGCCGTCGGCCTGCAACACCGACGGTGGGTCGTAGCCGTCGAAGCCGATATCGGCGTACGCGTTGTCGTGCACAACCACCATGTCTCGCTCGCGACAGAAATCGACCACCTTTTGCATGAAGGCGAGGTCGACACACACGGTGGTTGGGTTGTGCGGAAACGAGATGACGAGCACACGCGGCTTCGGCCAGGCGTATTCGTAGCTCCGTTGCAGGTTCTCGATGAACTCGTCGCCCTCGGCGAGAGGCACCTCGCGGATAGCTGCGCCGGCGAAGATCGGACCCCAAATGTGGATCGGGTACGACGGTGCCGGCACCAGCGCGCAGTCGCCTGGCTGCAGCAACGTCCACATCAAGTGGGTGAATCCCTCTTTCGCGCCGATGGTATTGATCACCTCGGTGACCGGATCGAGCGTGACGCCCCAACGACGTTCGTACATTGCGGCGACCGCTTCGCGCAGCTTCGGGATGCCGCGACTCGCCGAGTAGCGATGGTTCCGCGGGTTGTGCACGGCTTCGGTCAGCTTCTCGACGGCAATGTCGGGAGACGGCAGGTCAGGGTTCCCGAAGCCAAGGTCGATCACGTCGTGCCCCGCGCGCCGTGCTTCCACCTTCAACGCATCGATGATGGTGAAGACGTACGGCGGCAGCGAGTTGATACGACGAAATTCCATGGCCTCCCAGGGTAGTCGGCCAAGATCAGCAGTTCGGGCGGTTTTGGCTGCTGTTCACGCGGCGTTGACGGGGACAGCGCCCAGCAACGCCGCGCCGATCGCGCCCGCCCGTTCGCCGAGCTGCGCAAGCACGACACGCAACGAGGTTCGCTCGCTTGCGCCGTAGACCCATTCGTCGAGGTGGCGCATGACGCCAACTCGAAGCGGTTCACCAACCGAGACGACACCGCCACCCAACACGACCATCTCTGGATCAAGGATCGCGATCAGGTTGCCAACACCGACAGCGACCGCGCGCGCGTAGGAGTCGAGCTGGGTTCGTCCGGCAACAGTCGCGAGGCTGGCGACATCAACCACACCGTCGCCCGAGTGCCGCAGCGCCGTGCCCGATGCGTACAACTCCCACGAACCGTGCAGTCCGGTCACGTGCGGCGGACCGTCGAACTCGACCGTCATATGCCCGGGTTCACCTGCGAACCCGTGAGCACCCCGGACCAGCGCACCGTTGCAAACGATGCCGCCACCGATGCCCGTGCCGAGCGTGACCATCACCATGTCTCGCACGCCGCGTCCTGCGCCGAGCTGCGCCTCACCCCAGGTGGCAGCGTTTGCGTCGTTGTCGACGCGTACCGCGAGGCCAAATCGATCGCCGAGACAACCAACAAGATCAAGTTCGGCCGGTCGTGCGAGATGGGGCGATGCACGAACGACACCTCCGGGGGTGACCAGCCCAGCGATGCCGATGCCGAGAGAATCAACGGTGACGCCGAGAGCATTGATCGCGTCGGCAATGGCTTCGATCAACGCATCCGGGTCGGCCGGGGTCGGCCGGCGTTGCTCACCGACGACATCGAGCTGGGCGT
>JAYUFA010000174.1:0-2263 GCA_043738925.1 Actinomycetota bacterium | reverse complement strand
AGAGGTTGGCGAACGGGTTGGGACCGAGCTATTGCCGGGTCGGCTCGCGTTTCTTCAACGTTGTGCCGGATGGTTGCGATAGTCGCGGGTGAGCACGTCGAGTCTCGCCAACAGAGCGGAATCCAACGGTGACGAGAGCGCGGCCACCGCATCGACGAGCTGCTCGGGCTTGCTCGCGCCAACGATCGGCGACGTGATGGCTGGCTGTGCAAGACACCAAGCGACCGCGAGCCGCGCAAGTGTCATCGCATGCTCCGCGGCCACCGCACCGAGCGCGTCGACCGTGTCGAACTCGCGGTCGTGCCAATAGCGCGACGTGTAGTTGTCAGCGGCCGAGCCAAGCGTGAATCGCGTGCCTTGCGTCGGCACACCCCGTTGGTGCTTGCCGGTCAGAAACCCACCGGCAAGCGGGTTGTACGGGATCACGCCGACGCCTTCCTCCAGACAAAGCGGAAACAGCTCGCGTTCCGCGTTGCGATACAGCAGGTTGTAACGAGGTTGCACGCTGTCGAAACGCGCGAGACCGAGCGTCTCGCTGCGACCGATCGCCCGTGCGAGTTGATACGGCAGATAGTTCGAGCAGCCGACATGACGCACCTTGCCGACACGTACCAGGTGATCGAGGGCACTCAATGTCTCGTCGTGCGACACCGTCGGGTCAGGCCAATGGATCTGGTAGAGGTCGATGAAATCGGTGCCGAGACGCCACAACGAGGCGTCGACCGCGTCGAGAATGTGACGCCGACTCGCGCCGGCCTGCCACGGCCGCTCCCCCATCGGCCCGGCGCATTTCGTCGCGATCACGTAGTCGTCGCGACGACCCTTGAGCCAGGCCCCGAGGATCTCTTCGGTACGACCAACCGTCGCCAATCCGCCCCCCGCCGGGTACACATCGGCCGCGTCGAGAAAGGTGATGCCCACGTCCGCCGCGGCGTCGAGGATCGCGAAACTCGTCTCGTCGTCGCATTGATAGCCGAACGTCATCGTCCCAAGACACAACCGCGACACCTGAAGGCCGGTGCGGCCAAGTCGTACGTGTTCCATGCGCCGACCGTAGTCCGCGCTCCCGCGTCGCCTCGCACGCCGGTCAGCTTGGCGTAAATCGAGGGATACGTGTCATTGACGCCATGCGGTCGAAGCCCACACCATGGGGGCATGCGTCCGCGTCTCGTTGCCATCGTCTGCTTCCCCGGCGTCCAACCGCTCGATGTCGTCGGACCCCACGAGGTGTTCGTCGGAGCAACGCGGCTCATCAACGCGCGTTCACTCACCGGCCGCACCTACGACGTGCGCCTGGTCGCGACCACGCCCGGCGCGGTGAGGAGCGAGAGCGGCTTGTCGCTCGTTGCGCCGCACCCATTGCCCCGCCCGGGCGACATCGACACGTTGCTCGTCCCTGGTGGTGACGGCGTCCTTGCGGCACGCTCGGACGCCGCGCTCCTGCGATTCGTGCGTCGCAGCGCCACCACCGCGCGGCGCGTGGCGTCCGTTTGCAGCGGCACGTTCATCCTCGCCGAAGCCGGCCTGCTCGATGGCCGCACCGTCACCACACATTGGCGGCGGGCCGCCCACCTCCAACGCGAGTATCCGGCGATCGACGTCGATCCTGACCCGATCTTCATCCACGACGGCGCTATCTGGACTTCTGCCGGCGTCACGTCGGGTATCGATCTCGCGCTCGCGATGGTCGAGGAGGATCACGGGGCCGAGATTGCGCAGAACATCGCTCGCCAACTCGTGATGTTCCTACGCCGGCCCGGCGGCCAGAGCCAATTCGCAACGCCGGTGTGGACTGCTCCTGCGCGGCACGACGCGGTGCGCGCCGCACAAGAGCGCATCAACCTCAATCCCTCTGCCGACCATCGCGTCGACGTTCTCGCACACGCAGTGGGCATGAGTCCACGCCACTTCACTCGCCGATTTCTCGAACAGACCGGTGACTCACCGGCGCGTTACATCGAGCGCGTCCGTGTTGAACGCGCGCGCGGGATGCTCGAACGCGACGACGTCGGAGTCGGCGTTGTGGCTCAGCGTTGTGGGTTCGGCACCGCCGAGACGATGCGCCGCGCATTCGTACGCCGGATCGGCGTTCCCCCCGATGACTACAGAAAGAGGTTCGCGTGACCATCACGATCGCCATTGCCCTATTCCCTCGACTCACTGCACTCGACGCCGTTGGGCCGTACGAAGTGCTCCAGCGCATCCCCGACGCCCGCGTGATTTTCGTCGGGCACGAGCGCGGCACCGTGCGCACCGAGAACGG